>JAQUOE010000017.1 GCA_028717265.1 Actinomycetota bacterium | reverse complement strand
CCGATTGGAAGAACTCTGCCTCTCAGGGTTATTTCTCCGGTCATTCCCACATCTCTCAATACGGGTATTCCCGTGAATGTCGATACCAGAGATGAAGTAATGGCAACACCGGCAGATGGGCCATCTTTAGGAACCGCACCTGCGGGAACATGAATATGTATATCGGATTTACTGAATAAATCTTCATCTATACCAAAAGATTTTGCCCTTGAATGTATATAACTTATTGCTGCTTTTGCAGATTCCTGCATCACATCACCAAGTTTACCGGTAAGTATCAATTCGCCGCTTCCCTTATAGTGAGTGGATTCAATAAGCAGTATATCTCCCCCTACCGGAGTATAAGCCAGACCAGTAGCTACTCCGACTCTATTCTTATCTTCGATTTCACTGGGTAGAACCCTTGAAATACCAAGATAATTTCTTACCCTTTCGGCACTTATATTTTTTAAATATTTTTTCCCTTCGACTATCTCTCTTGCGATTTTTTTACAGATATTCGCTATTTCCCGCTCCAGGTTTCTGACACCGGCTTCTCTGGTATATTCTTCGATTATCAGGCAAATAGCATCACTTGAAAATTTCACATTATATTTTTCTATTCCCTGCTCCTTTAATTGTTTGGGGATCAGGAATTTTTCAGCTATGTGTATCTTTTCCTCTGAACTATAACCGGGTATTTCGATTATTTCCATCCTGTCTCTAAGCGCAGGATGTATAGTGTCCAGTATATTAGCTGTTGTTATGAACATTACATTTGATAAATCGAATGGCACTTCAAGGTAATGATCCCTGAATGAATTGTTTTGTTCGGGATCAAGTACTTCAAGCAGCGCTGATGAAGGATCGCCTCTATAATCAGCTCCCACTTTATCTACTTCATCAAGCATGAAAACCGGATTATTTGTTTTAACCTGAGTAAGTCCCTGAATTATTCTTCCCGGAAGTGCTCCTACGTATGTTCTTCGATGTCCCCTTATTTCGGCCTCATCTCTTATACCCCCAATGGACATTCTAATGAATTTTCTTCCAAGAGACTTGGCAATGGACTGTCCGAGAGAAGTTTTACCAACGCCCGGAGGACCAACGAAGCAGAGTATGGGACCTTTTGTTGTTTTACCCTTTAATTTCCTTACTGCAAGGTAATCCAGAATATGAGTTTTTACTTTTTCCAGATCGTAATGGTCACTGTCCAGTATTTTCTTTGCTTTTTTCAGATCCAGAATGTCTTTGGTTTTCTCGGACCAGGGAACATCCAGCATTGTTTCAACATAAGTTCTCACATAAGAATATTCAGGAGACATGCTGGGAATATTTTCCAGTCTTTCTATTTCCTTTAATACCTTATCTTTAGCTTCTTTTGGCAGCTTTTTCTTTTGCAATTTTTTTTCGATATCCTTGGTCAATGCAATAGACTCATCGGATTCACCAAGTTCGTTTTTTATTGCTTTGAGCTGCTGACGCAGATAATATTCTCTTTGAGTTTTTCCCACTTCTTTCTGGACCTTATCTCTTATCTGGGATTGAACCTCGAATTTTTTGAGTTCTTCACCCAGATATTCTGTTAATTTCCTTAACCTTACCTTCAGGTCGCTTTCTTCAAGGATCTTCTGCTTTTGTTTCGTGTTTGAAAGCAGATATGAAGCGAATAAATCAGTTTGAATTTCAGGTTTGGAAATATTAGTTGCTGCTACTACAAAAGCGGTAGGCAGCGGAATACCCAGTTGAATAAATTTTTCCACCTGTAATCTGACAGTAGTATTGAGATTCTCTGTTTCCTCATCTTCAACCAGAGGTATTTCATCAATTACTTCGGTTACCACTCTGAAATAGGGTTCAGTCCTGGTAAAGTATTTTATTTTTACTCTTGAAATTCCTTCGACAACACATTTGATTTCATTCTCAGATATATTTGCTACCTGTTTT
Organism: Actinomycetota bacterium; assembly: GCA_028717265.1. Classification (GTDB taxonomy): domain Bacteria; phylum Actinomycetota; class Humimicrobiia; order Humimicrobiales; family Humimicrobiaceae; genus Hydromicrobium. The sequence goes on along the minus strand of JAQUOE010000017.1, from coordinate 30,503 downwards.
ATGGCGCAGGCAGTTCCGACTTCATATAAATCTTCTTTTCCAACCAGTTCCTTATTTTCTTCTTTCTGTGCGACTACAACTATGATCTTGTGTTCCCTGGATGCACTCTTAACGGCTTCCAGAGAGTTTTTTCTTCCTACTACAAGCGGTGTTGCCAGAAACGGAAAAACAACACTATTTTTTAGCGAAAGCAGAGGTAACTCCTCCGGTATATTTATTCTATCGATATTAAGTTTTTTTTCTTCAGCAGTCATTTTTTTCAACTCCTATTTTTTTATTCTCTATATCTTCAATATATATTCTACACTAACAAAAAAATTTTTTTATAATATATTTCTTAATTTTTTAAATAATCCAGATACAGCAACGTATTATTTAGTCTTTTAATTATAACAAAAATTTTCTAAAAATACTAAAATAATTCTCATTAATTAGTAAAAAGTAATTTCACTTTAAGTGAAATATATTTTATATTTTATACACCTATTTATAAGCAAAGTCAAGTTATTATATAAGTTTAAGAAAATACATGTAGGATACAAAGGTTTGTCAATAAGAGTGTAATCGTGTGATATAGGATTTGGGGCATTATCATGTAAATTTCCGGATGGCAAATAAAGTAGGAAGAATCAATAACCTAATTCCCTTAATTTTTTTTCGTCAAGCCCGAAGTAATGGCCTAATTCATGGAGAACGACTTTTCTGATATTCCTTTCCAGATCTTCATCATTGCGGCTCACTTTTTCCAGTGTTTTTTTGTAAATGGTTATTTTGTCAGGCAATATGTTTCCTCTTCCTGATTTAAAAGTAGCAGGAACACCCTGATAAAGCCCAAGCGTGTATTTGGTTCGCATATCCTTTTTATCTTTCAGGGCAGAATCAGTATCTCCATCCTCGATTACGATACTTAAATTGTCTATTTTATCCTTGAATTTATCCGGAATACTCTGTAGTGTATCTGCAATTATTTCCTTGAATTTGTCTTTCTCCATTTTTATAAAAAATTTGTTTATACAGGATAATAAAATATCATAAAACGAAATATATATGAAGAATTGAAGATGAATCAACGTAATATGAAGTTTTATAAAGGATTTTAATTTATCTGAAAATTACATACAAAGTATTAATTATATGATGTGGAGTAAGTTTCATTATGAAAGATCTGTCTGTTGTAACTTTCTACCACCTGATAGTAGAATTAAAATTTATTCGCCTGCCGAACATTAAAAGTGCCCTGAATATTTTTTTAAATATGCCGGTATTGTAAAACCTTTTTCTCATTTTAACCTTTAAGTTTCCTTTTATCATTGTTATATTTACTAATTCTGGTTAATTAAAGGTTACAATATTATTACATTTATTATTACGAGGTCTGTAGATGACTGCAATTATATTATTATAATATTAAATTGCTATTTTATACTTTGATTATAACATAATAGTATTAATATTCTAATAGAATTTCTGATCTAAATAAAGATCTATTTTTTTAAAAACAGGTACTTATTCTATCGTTAAAAGATATTACTGAAGATTATAAATTAATATGGATAATTCCTTATGAAATCGCTCTGAAATGGATCCCGGTCAGGGAGAAACCAATTGCATAAGGGAACATAGCAGGCCGCCTGAAAAGACTCCATAAAATCAATTTCCAGTAGTATGCTCTTCCTTTTTGTTTAATGCCGAGCCACCAGATCGAACCAAACAGTGCCCTTAAATGATAGACACGGATTTTTTTTGTCTTTCTTTTGGCTGGCCTGTATTCCCGCAAGAAAGTCTTGATTCTCTCATAATAAGCTTTTGGAGTATAAATAGTGGATAATACTCTCTTGTGGCCGTCTATAAGAACATCTTTATCCATTTTTGGAGTGAAATTCAAACCTGCCGTTTTTGTGTTATTGCCTGAAGTCCTTTTAACCAATCGTTTCGTCTCTTTTAATCTCTGATATAATCTGGTTTTCGGCAGCGCAGTAAGCAGGCCGACCATAGCGGTGACTATTCCGCTTTTCTGGATGAATTCGATCTGACGCTGGAAAATCGATACTTTATCACTATCGAAACCTACTATAAATCCTCCCTGGACTTCCATACCGGCATTTTGAATTGTTTTTATGGATTCTATCATATTCCTATTTTTGTTTTGAAGCTTACCGCATTCTTCAAGACCGCCTGCGTCGGGCGTCTCGATTCCTATAAATACGGCTGTAAAGCCTGCCTGTACCATTAATTCCATGAGATCTTTATTATCAGCGAGGTTAATCGAAACCTGGGTATTGAAACTGAAAGGATATTTTTTACGTTTCTGCCATTCTATGATCAGAGGCAGATATTCTTCTTTAAGTATAGCTTTATTTCCAATAAAATTATCATCTACGAAGAATACACCGGCACGCCATCCTCTTTTATACAGGGCTTCTAATTCATCGATTAGTTGTTCCTTGCTTTTAAGCCGGGGGATTCTTCCGTTCAATTGCACCACATCACAGAATTCGCAGTTAAAAGGGCAGCCTCTCGAGAGTTGAATACACAATGAATTATAATTTTTGGTATTAATAGAATTCCAGTCCGGAATAGCAGTTTTTTCAATATCGGGGAATTCGTCATCAGAGTAAATTTTCTTAAGTGTACCTTTTTCCAGGTCCTCGACAAATTTCGAAAAGGTATTTTCTACTTCTCCCAAAAAGATATGTTCCACATCGGTAAATTCTTCCCAGCCGGTTGTAAAAAGGGGCCCTCCGCCAACGATAGGTTTTTTGAATTTCTTGATCTTATCTATTACTCTCCTGGTTGATTCTTTTTGTACGATCATTGCGCTTATAAAAATGTAGTCCGCCCATTTGATATGTTCATCTTTTAAAATATCCGTGTTCATATCAACCAGTTTCTTCTCCCAGTTGCCGGGAAGCATGGCTCCGACAGTAAGCAGGCCCAGAGGAGGATATGCTGCCTTTTTGCCTAATATTTTTAAAACTTTCTTAAAGCTCCAAAAAGTTTCTTCATAATCCGGATAAACAAGTAAAATTTTCATTATAAGTTTCTCTTTTCTTTCTAAAATATAGTATTTTACACATTAAGATTAAACCATTCTCGAAGAATGAATCACTAATGTAAAGCAAAATAGGTTCTCTAGCAGGTCTTTTGATAAGTAATTGCTTTATATTATATAACGGTATTTTTGAATTAAAGTTACAAAATATTTCAAGAATACCTGATTAGATTTCTTTACCAATAGAAAATCCTTTCCCCAGCTTTTTGCCTGTTCCAAAGTATTCTCTTCTGACCGGATCAAAAAAGAATGGTTTTATTTTCCCAATATCCGGAAAACCGGATGAATCAAGTACTGACTCTTCTGCTTTTATATCCATAATCTCTCCGACGAACTGGGTATGAAGCCCTATTTCGATTACTTTTAATAGTTTACATTCCAGTACCAGGGGGAATTCCTGGCCATAAGGAGCATCGACCAGATCACTCTTTTGCGGGGTAATACTGGTCTCAGCAAATTTATTCTTGTTTCTCCCGGATACGATACCATAATAATCAGCTTCCTTTGCCATATTCTCGGAGAGTATGTTTACTGTAAAAGCTTTCCTTTTCATAATATTTCCATGGGTGTAAGTGGCCTTTCGCATGGAAATAGCAATGCAGGGTGGAACAGAGCAGCATATCCCTCCCCACGCAACAGTTGCCAGATTAGGGTTTTCCTGACTGTCGTAGGTTCCTATAATAAGAACAGGAGTAGGGTAAAGAAAGGTTTTTGGACCGAGTGAGTTTTTCATGATTTTCCTTTCAATAGAATTTATTTTTTTATAGATCAAAGATTTAAATTGTCCAATCTTTACTAAGATATATCAAAAAATATTTTAAGTAAAATATTGCCAATTTTTAACGTCATAGACAGCACTATGGGCTAAAACCTGACATGAATTAAAAAAATAAAAAACTATTGACAATATGTATATTATTATATATATTAAGTTTATAATAATATGCATTGTGATAACTATTGTTTATATAACAAAGTGGAAAGAAAAAATCTAAAACTTAAAAACGATCTCAGAAGATGCCGGTTTGAGCATCAGGAAATATCCCAGCAGGAACTGGCAAACGCAGTTGGCGTTACCCGGCTTACCATACACTCAATTGAAAAAGGGAAATTCAATCCATCTGTTCTGCTGGCATTGAAGATAGCCAGATTTTTTAAAAAACCTATTGATAAAATATTTTACCTTGAGGAAGTTAAATAAAGGAGTGTAAAAAAATGAAACGAGTACTGAAAATAAGTAATGCTGCCGCATTGATTTTGTGTTTGATTTCAATTGCAGGTCTTGTGTTTACAAATACATTCTTTTTAATGCTCAGGGATAAAATAGTCAATATGGGAAATGTCGAGATTTTTTTGGATAAGTTTTCGATTCCGGTTGCTATTGTGTACTTTATTTTTATTTTCTTCCACCTGTCTGCCATGTTTACTTTAATCCTGCAGCTAAACTTTTTTAAAAGAGATAATTTCCTTCGTGCCTTCTTATTTTTTACCGGTACCGTTTCTCTTCTTATGCTGGTTGGAGACTTCGCGCTTTTAAGCGATATCTCAAAAGAATATATTTTTGGAATGCCGGGTGAGTTTAATATCCTTTTTGCCAGCCAGGCACTTCATTTTATTTTCTATGTTCTTATGGCCGTCTTACTTGTATTGAGCAGAAAATCTGTTCGAAAACAGAATGAGGAGATAGTTTTGAAAGATGATTCAATATTTATCAACGCACAATATATCGGAATAATGAGTGGAATTTCTGGTCTGATTTTGATCTCAGTTTTTTCTTTTTTATCTTTAACGATATATCCATTACCGTCATGGGCAATGGATGCAGGTGTTATCGTAGTAAGCCTTGTAGCTGTAATTCCATATGTTCTTATAGTTTTATACTGGCTGATAATCAAAATGAATGAAAGAATAACCGAATGGTATGATGAGAAGCAGTACCAGGACATAACAAGAGCAAGTCTGGTCACTCTTGTAGCTTCCGTAATAATAATGGCACTGGTCTTTGTTGCTCAATATTTTGTAAGCTCTCTTGATATTCTAAACGAAATATGGCTTCCTTTTTATATATTTTTGATTCTGCTGCTGTTTTCAGCCAGTACTTTATATTTCAATAAAAAAGGGCCCGATCTGGATTCTATGGGAAGAAATATAGACATATCAAAAAGAAATAAAAATTTGGGCCTGGCTGTCCTGATAACCGGTTATATGACTCTTGTGTTCTGGCTCCTCACGATTTTCCTGGGTATTGAGATTGGCGTGGGCCGGGAGAGCTATACTGCTATGGGATTTTTCGGGTTATTGATGGTAGCATCAGGTATCTTATTTCTTTTAAGTCTGATCTTTAATATACTGGAATCAAGGGAAAACAAACGGATATCAAAAGGTTTGATATTGACTATTGTCAGTTTTCCGCCTGTTGCATTCAGCTATCTGGCAATAGTTATTAAAGCACTTACCGAAGGGCATTAATAGAAATAAAAAATGGATTCTGAAAAAAAAGATACAGACTTTATAGAAAAACCGGTAACTCACAGAAAACACTCCCTGCTTAAGTCATTTAAATGCGCAGCAAAAGGTATTGCAAGAGTGATCCTTACTCAGAGAAGTTTCAGGATACAACTTTTAATGTTCGTTTTAACTGTGATAGCGGGTTTTATATTTCACATTTCCACCACTGAATGGCTATTCATTCTATTAATAGGCTGTATGGTACTTTCTCTTGAGATGATAAATACGTGCCTGGAATTTATAATAGACCTGGTAACAGAGGGATACAGAATACATGCAAAACATATAAAAGATATCTCAGCCGGAGCAGTTCTGGTCTCATCTTTGATTGCATTGATTGGTGGGCTGATCATATTTATACCATACTTACTGGCGCTATTTTAATATTCACAGGAATTCCACAGGATAAACGTTCATCCTGCCGATATTTAAAGACAATCATAACTAAAAAAGAGAATGCAGGTTCTGGTACAATAGTTTAAGATTTATAGTGAAATATATATTTTTTTATATATAATATAGCAATAATTGTTAAGCATTAATTAGACGAGGGATAATATGGCTAAATCAAACCATTATGAAATTGCAGTTATACCCGGTGACGGCACGGGTCCAGAAGTAATAACGGAGGGTAAAAAGGTTCTTGAAGCTGCAGGTAAGAAGTATGATATAAGTTTTGAATTTCACGATTATGATTTTGGCGGAGACAGATATTTAAAAACAGGGGAGACACTTCCGGATTCTGCTGCTGGCGAGCTGAAAAAATTCAAAGCCATATATCTTGGAGCCATAGGGCATCCTGATGTACCGCCCGGAGTCTTAGAGGTTGGGGTTTTGCTTAAGTTAAGATTTGTGCTGGATCAGTATATAAACCTGAGGCCGGTGAAACTTTATCCGGGAGTCGATTGTCCGCTTAAGGATAAAAAACCGGAAGATATAGATTTTATAGTTGTAAGAGAAAACACCGGAGATATGTATGCCGGTCAGGGTGGCGTAACAAGAAAAGGTACACCTTATGAAATTGCGACGCAGGTTATGGTTTATGACAGACAGATGGTTGACAGGTGCCTGAAATACGCTTTCGATCTTGCCAGGGCAAGAAAAAAAGAGGGAAAACCCGGGAAACTCACCCTGGTTAATAAGACAAACGTTCTTGTTTATGTCGGTGATCTCTGGTACAGAGCATTCATGGAAATGGCGAAAAATTATCCGGATATCAAGACCGATTATAATCATATAGATGCTGCCTGCATGTGGACCGTAAAAAATCCCGAATGGTATGATGTAATGGTTACTCCAAATATGTTTGGAGATATAATCACCGATCTGGGGGCAATGATCCAGGGAGGCATGGGAATAGCAGCAGGCGGAAATATAAATCCTTATGGAACTTCTATGTTCGAACCAATAGGAGGTTCTGCTCCAAAATATACAGGTATGAATGTAATAAATCCTCTGGCTGCTATTGAAGCCGGGAGAATGATGCTTGATCATCTGGGAGAAAAAGAGGCGGCAAAATCTATAGAAGCTGCCGTAGCATATACCTGCACTAAATTGAAAAGCCTTAGCGCCGGGAAAATGGGCTACAGTACTACGGAAGTAGGGAATTTGGTAGCCGATTATATCAGCGGCAAATAGTTCTCATTTTTTGTAAAAAATTAAATCTAATCCTCAATCAAAAGAAAATCTCAATTTACGATATTGAAATTTTTTAAGTTTCGTAAGATTTACTCGGCCAGGAGAGAAATCTTAGTATGAGAGTTAAGTATGCCATAAAAAACGTTGGAAAAAAGTGCTTTTCGCCATAAAAATGCTTATATGAAATTAAAAATATATGGTAAAATATTTGAAAGTTCAAAAACTAATGGAAAAGACTAACAATTATTAAAATAATGGATTAGGAGAAAAACAAATGGAGTATATCCTGGGAGTCGATGGGGGAGCATTTAAAACGCTTGTAAGGGTTGCTGATCTATCAGGAAAACCATTAATAGAAACTAAAGCAGGATCGAGTAATTACAAAAGCATTGGTTCGGAACTGGCAAAAGATAATATTAATAAAGCAATTCTTGAGGCTATCTATAAATTGAATAATTCAGACGTGACTTTCAGGAGTGCTTGCTTTGGAATGGCTGGAAACAATACAACAAAGGATAAGGATAATTTTAAAGATATAATTTTTAATAACGAGATTAAATGTTATTTTAATCCTTCTAAAACTTTTATATATAATGACACAAGGATAGGACTGGCGGCAGGCAGTGACAATAAAAATGGTATTATAATAATCTGCGGTGCCGGTTCCAATTGTTTTGGTATAAATGAACAAGGTAAAGAAGCCAAAGCTAATGGATGGGATTACATATTAAGTGATGAGGGCAGTGGATACGAAATTGGAAGGAAGGCGCTTAGAGCTGTAATGAAGGCATATGACGGGAGAGGTGATGCTACCCTTCTGACAAAAGCAATACTAAATGAATTGAAACTTAAAAATATACCCGAATTTATAGAATGGGCATATAGCAAGGGAAACAGAAAAGATAAAATCGCTTCGCTTGCTAAAGTAGTTTGTGAAAGTGCTGAGAAATCGGATGCTGTCGGTATAAGAATACTTGAAGAAGAAGTAAAGGAAGTCATGGATTCGATAAAAGTAGTAGTAAAGAAACTCGATTTAACAGATAAGAACTTCGATCTCGTCTTTGTAGGCAGTTTGTTTAAATGTGAAAAATATTTCAAGAATATTCTAATTGAAAAGCTAAAATATAATTTCCCTAAAATCAACTTTTTGCCTCTCATTAAAAAACCCGTAGAGGGAGCTGTTAAGCTGGCATTAATGAATATGTAAATACCGTTAATATTAAAGGCTGCTCTTGTTTATATAAATAATACATAAATGAGCAGCCCTTAAGCGATGCTACGGTTTATCCCGGCGTTATCTTTGTTTATTCGCAAAATACCTTTATTTTCTCCTTGCCTTCGACATCGACTGTGAGATCATTAAGCTGCCCCAGCAGGTCTTCGAGATCCTCGGGTTTGATTTTGGAAAAATCCGTGTCGATTCCTTTTTCATGTAAGGCTTCATTGACCTTGACCTGTGCATCTTTAGGAATAAAAGATGCCAGTTTCAATCCTGCCCTTATCAATTTTAACGGTACCCTGATATTTACCCTTTCGGAATTTTCGCTTTCCGGTCCCGGTTCGACGACTACTCTGAGGTACTTATAGCCTGATTTTATTTTCGTGACATCTGAACCTGTTTCGGTTTCTTTTGATAATGCTGACAAAAGTCTTTCAGCCTCTTCGGTGTTTATTTTTCCTTCTGCGAGCATTTCAAGAATTGTTTTTCTTTCTTCGTTCATTTTTCTCTCCTTTTGTTATATTAAATTTATATAAATCGTATTATCCACGGACCTTATATCTATTTTTAATCCGGATAAACATCCGATCAGCCTGAAGATCATAAGGTAGGCACACAGGATAGGTTTCCCCTTCCCGGATGGCCATAGAATGAGTGCCGCAATAAGTACAAGAGGTAAGAGTGCAATCAGAAACGGCAGAGCAATCAACCAGAACAGAAAAAGCGGCAGCCACAGACTGACACCTCTATGACTTTTCCTCCTGATGCGAATTCTTAGCAGTAATGGAATCATTTCTCACCTCCCAGTTTTTTTACAGCTTCATCTACGGATATTTCTCCCTTTTTAAGCTGATTAAGTACTTCATCGCCTGAAGCAGGAGGATTGATTTCCACGAATTCAAGTTTCTCTGCGATCCTGCCGAGCCTGTTTTTTACCGTGGGGTAACTTATCCCGAAAAGCTCCTCCATTTCTTTGATGGATCCGAAGCATCTTACAAAAGCAGCTATAAAGATCTGATCTTCAATAGTTAATTGGGCAAGGGGAGGAAGTTCGAAGTTACCTTCAATCGAAATTCCGCTTCGTTTCAATCTTACTTTTTCCACCTCAACCACTTCACCCTTCGTTATCTCTGTTAAATCTTTCCAATCTCTGGTCATTTCATCATCCCTGGTAATATAATAAATTAAATATCTTAATAAATATAATTAAAAATATTAATAAAGTCAAGTAAAATATTAAATTAATTAATCATTTAGGATTTAAACCTTAAAATAGTTAATTTGTGTAGATATCAAAAAATAATTATTAAAAAAGATTTTAAAAAGATTGTTTTTAGGTAAAATTTATAATTATCATTAAAAGCTGGTGAAATGAAACTTTCGATTAAAATAAAAATAGCGGTGACAATGGTTTTGCAGTTTATGGCAATTGGAGCCGTTATTCCTGTACTGAGTTTATACTTAAAGGATTATTTACATTTCAGCAACTTTCAAACAGGTATCATTATTGCAATGTCGTCTGTTGCATCTTTCATATCACCTGTAGTAACATCCTTCATCGCGGATAAAATCATAAGTGCCGAAAAACTATTTACGATCTGCCAGTTTATCGGTGCAGCGTCTATGGGATTTCTTGCTTTCCAAAATAATTTTTTTGGTGTTTTATTTTTATATCTGTTTTATTCGTTGATTATAGGTCCCACTTATGCACTGGTAAATGCTATTATATTCCACGGTTCTTCGATTGAAGAAAGTAAGAATTATGGTTTCTTAAGGGTCTGGGGCACAATCGGATGGGTAATTGTAGCCTGGGGATTTTATTTCTGGCTTGACCTATACCCCGAAAGGATTCAAGATACTCTTATATTTTGCAGTATAACCACACTCATACTGGGCTTTTTTTCTCTGACATTTCCTAAAAAAAAGGAAAGAATAAAATTTAAAAGGATTGTTCCCATTGAGTCAATTAGAGTAATTGTTAAACCGGAAATAGTATTTTTGTTATTATTTGGTTTCCTGGCAAACCTCGTGGAAAGATATTTTTATTATGGTGCCGCGCCTTTTTTGAAAAGTATTGGTTTTGCAAATAAATATTTAATGCCCCTATTAAGTCTTGGACAAGTATCGGAAATTCTTGCTATGTTGATTACCGGACTGCTGATCAAGAAATTTGGTTATAAGATAGTTATGATTCTTGGTCTTATTATGGAATTATTTAAATTAATAGCCCTATTTTTTGGATATCCGGTCATCTTTGTGTTTACGGGTTTATTTATGCATGGATTTGCATATACATTCTATTTCGTTCCTTCTATAATTTTACTGGATAGCTATTGCAGTAAGGCGGCAAGGACAGGAGTACATCAGCTATCGACAGTTTTCACAATGGGTCTGGGCAATCTGGCAGGAAATTTAATTGCCGGAGCCGTTATGGGCTACGCAACACTTAACGGTGTTGTTGATTACCAAAAATTCTGGCTCGTTCCAATAATAATAACTGCGGTAAGTTTTATCATACCTGTATTTTTTATTAAACAGAAAGATAAGGATAATATAAATATACAAAAGCTTGAGCCATGGTAATCATGAAAAAATTCTGATAGTAATTTTATATATGATTTGCATAACTTGTAGTAGGCACTATTTTATAACACTAAATTTCTGTATAATAATTGACTGGACTGTTTCGCTAAAATTATCCGATATTCTTTATCAGCAATTATATGAATGCGTGGAATAGGTAATGGGTGAAAGAAAAGTAATTTTAATAACAGGTTCTTCTAAGGGAATTGGTGCATTGTTAATAAAAAATTTTGCATTAAAAGGTTTTAAGGTTGTTTTAAATTATTCAAAATCGGAGAAAGAAGCTTCGGCATTATTTAATGAGATTTCGGCATTTTCTAATGGTATATTGAAAATTAAAGCTGATGTATCAGATAGGGAACAGGTAAAACTTATGTTTGATCAGGTTATTGAAAAATTTGATAAGGTAGATGCTTTAATTAATAATGCCGGATTGAACATTGACGATTCTTTTTTAAATATGACCGACGAAAAATGGAAGAGAGTTATTGATACAAATTTAACCGGTACCTTTATATGTTCGCAAGAATTTGCTTTCCATTTTAAAGGAGAAAATGGACATATTATCAATATTGGTGCCTCAACCGGAATTAGGGGGCGAAGAAATGGTGTAAATTATTGCAGTGCCAAGGCAGGTGTAATAACGCTGACAAAATGTCTGGCATTGGAGCTTGCACCCAAAATTAGAGTAAACTGCATAATTCCCGGTTTGATCAATACAGAAGAAGTCATGACCAGATACGATCTTTACGATAAAAATAATTTTGAAAGTACGGTTAATTTAATTCCTCTTCAAAGAATTGGCACTTCTGAAGATATTTTTAAAGTAGCATATTATATTGTCAATGAAGACACATATATAAATGGGCAGAATATCTTTGTTAATGGTGGAGACTATATGGGGTAGGTCACTAATTCATTTTTTCTATTCAAGGAACATTTTGAAATATATATTAAGCATAAGCATCATTAAGAGATTCACCAGGAGGTAATAAAGGTTTCCATGCGTTTTCCGTAGACCAAAATATTGGGAATGTACTATTCGGGGTACTGTAAAAGAAACCAATTAATGTACCTAAAGAATTATATCCAAAAGGATATTTTGGAAAGAATTTTTCACCATATTTTTTTATTATTTTTTTTATTTCCTCTTTTTCTTTTCCGTTATTAAATATTTTAGATTTTTCTGAAAAAGGAAGATCTCCCTCATTCAAAATATCAATTGCCTTAACTTTAAAATTAGTATTTGTCTCTACTTTTTGAATACCTTCATTTAAACCAACAAGGACTCCATAAAACAACGAATTACATGATTTATATATATATTTTTCTTTGATTTTCGAACTCCAGAACATACTTGCCTGATTTCCTGAACCAATGTAGTCATCCAGAAATACAATAGTTGCCTCACTGTCAATTTTAATTGAATTGATTTCATTTATAGAAATGAATTTATCTATATCAAGATCGTTTACTTTTTTAAAAAAGTAAGATATAGCTGAACTGCTTTTCGCGACGCAGCCTACGGGAACAAACCAAACATTATCAATTGGAGTTTTTAAATCCTTAAAAATCATAGTCCAGAGCTTCTTTAAGAATATATTAACTTTTTTCAAACTGTAATATTTAAATTCTTCTAATAACTTAATGATAAGCGGCTGTTCTGTCTTTTCGAATTGATCCAACCATCTTTTAATTTCATAATCTCCAATATCACCTTCGAAAGGATTAAAGAATTCCGTATTACTCATATTAAACACATGTTTCTAAAAAGTTTTTAATAATAAATACCTTTATATTATATTCAAATATTATAAAACTATTATTTTTTATTTTAAATTAAAAGACCGGAATTACAATTTCATACCTCTAATGGTTAAATTTGAAAAATTCAATAAAGAGGTTCTTGCATTTACATATAATGGTAGCCCCGGGTTACAAAATTTCGAACAGGATTCTGAAAGGACTAATTGACCTAAAAAAACTTGTTCATTATAGATAATGTTATGTTAATAAGAGTATTTAGTTATAAACAACTCCTGGATTGAGACTTCTGCTTCTACCTATTGTCTTTATTATATTTGACGATCTATAAAATCGCTTGAATATCTTGTAATATAGCAATTCTTCTTTTGACTTAATATCCACATCAGAAATCAAGTTTTTTTTACCGAATTCATTATCTGTTATAATTTCATCTGCGTAACTTTCAAGTATTTCAGCAGTTCCGCTACCTATCGAGAATTTTTCTTTTTTTCTCCATACGAAATCGTAAGGAAGATAAGTTTCCGATACTTTTCTTAATATCCATTTTTCAATTAAATTACCATCTGATTCTTTAAAAAATAATTTAAGTTCAGGGGATATTTTTGAAGCTTCTTCAATTAATTCTATATCCAGAAAAGGTACTCTTTCCTCAATAGAATTTGCCATCGTTATCCTGTCCGCCCGTTGTAGATTGGTATTGTGAAGACTGCCGGTAATATTTCTAAGTTCTCTATATAATCCTTCTTTGGTATTACTAATCTTTTTTAAGTAATGATAACCTCCAAATAATTCATCTGCGCCCTCTCCAGAAAGTACGACCTTTACATATTCCTGGGCGAGTCTTGATACAAAATAAGTCGGTATGGCACTTCTAACAAGTGCAGGATCAAATGATTCCAAATGAAATATGACCTCTGGCAGTATCCTCAAGACCTCTTTTATATCATATTTAAAAGTATGGTGCCTGGTTCCAATATACTTTGATATTTCTTCTGAATGTAAAATATCTGTACTTTGAGGAGTACCCACAGCAAAAGAATGAAGTATGCCTTCAGTATTTTTTCTTGCTATTGAGGAAATAAGGCTGCTATCTAAACCTCCACTTAAAAACACTCCTAAAGGAACATCCGACATTAATCTTTTTATAACAGCATCTTCTAACTTCTCTCTGATATTATTTGTGATTTTTTCTATATCTTTCGAAAACCTTTCCGGGATAGCAGGCAGGTCATAATATTTTTTAAAACCTTGTGAATTAGTGAAATAGTGTCCTGCAGGAAACTCATTTATATCATTTGTTGCCTTAACCAGAGATTTTATTTCAGAAGAAAAGTAAAGATTACCATCCTTATAGCCATAATATAGAGGTTTTATTCCAAGAGGATCTCTTGCAATAAATACATCTTTATTGCTACATATGGCGAAAGCAAACATTCCATCGAGTCTTTTAACCACATCTTTACCTTCATCCTCAAATAGGTGGAGTATTACCTCTGAATCAGAATCAGTTTCAAATTCGTGGTCACTTAAGTCCTTTTTAATCTCATTGTAATTGTAAATCTCTCCATTGAATATTAACGTTAATGACTTATTTTCATTCGTCATAGGTTGAGCACCACCATCTACATCAATAATAGATAGCCGGTTATGCCCAAGAGCAAATTCGTCTTGGAATATTTTTCCCTGTCCGTCGGGCCCCCTATGGATAATCTCTTCCAACATAGAATTTAATACTAATTTATCCGGTATTCCCCAGATTCCTGCAATCCCACACAAAATTAACACATCCTTTAATGTCTAAATAATAGGTATGATTACTATTATTTTTTATATGCCCTTTTCGGGCAATATCAAATAATAAGTAAAATACTGGATTTTTTTGGATTTATTTTATATATGCAAGGGTAAACAAAAAAATCTTTTATACAAAAACTAAGCCCTATATACCCTAACATATATAAATAATATTGCAAATTGCTATTAACACGTGCCTTTCTTGAATAGAGGAATAGAATCTTCAGGACAGTACGGGATAGGGGACTTAAATTCACAGTAATATTCGATAGATATATTTTGAAATTATAAATGCATGTATTAATTGGTAGCGCATAGGGGAGTCGAACCCCTGTTTTAGCCGTGAGAGGGCCATGTCCTGGGCCACTAGACGAATGCGCCGGATTATGCAGCAGTTTAGAATTCTATCTATATTGAGATATTTTGTAAATACCTTCAAAGTCGATACCCTGACAATCAAGCCTGAAAGAACATCTTAATCTTTTTGCGTTTATTCTATTTTGAAGTTTTATATACTATAATAAAAACTCGTATATTACTTGATAATATAAAAAAGACACTTAGTAAATTTAATAAAGATGAATAATAAGATAGAGAATGCAAGAGATATCATAGAGGCGCTTTCTAAAATAAGCGAAGCAATGACTTCGGATCTCTATCTTGAGGATATTCTAAAACTAATCGTAACCGTTACCGCAGAGGTCATGGGATCCAAAATATGTTCGCTTATGCTCCTTGATCCAAAAAAGAAAGAGCTTTCTATAAAAGCTACCCAGAGCATCAATAAAGAATATATAAATAAAAATCCGCTTAAGCCAGGCGAGGGGATTGCAGGAAAAGTAGCTCAGGAGGGTAAACCTATATCTGTATTTGATATTGCAAAGGATAAAAATTATAAGTATCAGGAAATAGCCCGTAGTGAGGGTCTGGTTTCTCTTCTCTGCGTACCCCTTCATGTCAGGGGGAAGATCATAGGAGTCCTTACTATTTATACATCGGAATCCCATCATTTCAGCGATTATGAAGTAAATATCCTAAAGACAGTGGCGGATCAGGCGGCCATAGTAATCGAAAACTACCGGCTGGTTGTGGAAACCAGAGTGATAAGAGAAGAACTGGAAACCAGAAAAGCAGTTGAGCGGGCAAAGGGCATACTGATGAAAGAGCAAAACCTTGATGAAGAAGAAGCTTTCAGAAAAATACAGAAATTTTCCATGGACAACAGGAGAACGATGAGAGAAGTTGCGGACGCAATAGTGCTTTCCAATGAGATGAAAAATATATGAATGGGAGATCGTGGAACAGGCCAATAATCCTGTAGAAATTCATTTATATAATGATATAATTATAAAAATTTTTGAATATAAATTTATATTTTTTAAGGAGGATAAATGCCATTAGTACCTATGAAACAGGTTCTGGACGAAGCCATAAAAGGTGATTATGGAGTAGGAGCATATAATGTCAACAATATGGAACAGATTCAGGGAATAATGAAGGCGGCAAGCGAAACCCGGTCGCCCGTGATCCTTCAGGCAAGCCGTGGCGCTCTAAAATACACTAACATGGCTTATATCAAATACCTGGCTACCGCTGCTGTTGAAGATAATCCCGATATACCGATAGTGCTGCATCTCGATCATGGTAACAGTCTGGAAACATGTAAAGAGGCCATAGCGCTGGGCTT
Source organism: Actinomycetota bacterium (assembly GCA_028717265.1). Taxonomy (GTDB): domain Bacteria; phylum Actinomycetota; class Humimicrobiia; order Humimicrobiales; family Humimicrobiaceae; genus Hydromicrobium. The sequence goes on along the minus strand of JAQUOE010000017.1, from coordinate 14,255 downwards.
TACATCTGTAATGATCGACGGATCTTTAAAAGAAGATTCCAAAACTCCCACTAACTTCGAAGAGAACGTCCGGGTAACAAAAGAGGTCGTAGATTATGCTCACAAACTGGGAGTTACAGTTGAAGGTGAGCTTGGAACACTCGGAGGAATAGAAGACGGTGTTGGCTCCGGAAAAGTAATGCTGACCGATCCGGATGAGGCAGCAAAGTTCGTAAAGCTTACCGGTGTGGATACTCTTGCTCTTGCTATCGGGACCAGCCACGGGGCATATAAATTCAAAGCAAAGCCAACCCTGGCGATGGACATAATAAATGAAGTGCAAAAAAGAATTCCGGGATTTCCCCTGGTTATGCACGGTTCATCTTCGGTACCCGTCGAACTTATCGAAGTAATAAATAAGTACGGAGGGAAAATGGAAAAGACGATGGGTGTACCGATGGAAAGCATCAAGGAAGCCATAAAGAGAGGAATCAGAAAGATAAATGTGGATACTGACGGAAGGCTGGCTATGACAGGTGCAATACGAAAATATCTTTCCGAGCATCCCGATGCTTTTGATCCCAGGTCTTATTTCGGAGCTGCCAGAGAAGCGGTATACCAGATAGTAAAAGAGAAGATGATCGATTTTGGGACCGCTGGCCATGCAGGTGATTATGAGCCGATGACCCTTGAAGAAATGAAGGCAGTTTATAAGTAACTTTATAGATAACATAAAAATTAAACCTTTTGGAAATATTTGACAAATAATCGCATATTGGTATTATTCTTAAGTTGAGTATTAAAAATTCTACCTTCATATAGAAGTGCAGGTGGAAATAAAAGGTAAGGGAGCCTTCTTAAAACAGATATGTTTTAAGAAGGTTTTTGTCTTTGGGAAATCGATTAGACAAGAGTCAGGATAAAGGTAAAAATAGGGTCAAGATTAAGAAATGAATAGGTTGAACAATATAAATAAAATTAATAGAAATACGCAGGAATATTTTTCGCGGTTCAGGATTCCCTCCGGCTGCGCCGTATTCGGAGTCGTAAATGAAAGCGGTGAAAGATTTTCCGGACAGATGGTAATGGATGGGATCTCGGTCATGCATGAGAGATCCAATGGTCTGGGTGGAGGATTTGCAGCTTACGGTATTTATCCCGGGTTTGAAGATGATTGGGTATTTCATGTCTTCTATGACGATATGGAAACAAAAAGGCAAACTGAAGATGAGATAGCCCGGAATTTCAAAATCCTGTTCGGTGAAGAAATTCCTACCGTAAAGATATCCCAAATTGTAAATCCGCCTGTAATATACAGGTATTTCTTAAAGTCAAAGAGGAATGGAGATGCTTTTGAAACCGAAGAGGACTCGATTATGGATTTTGTCATGCATGTAAACAGGGATATCAGAGGTGCCTATATAGTATCCAGCGGGAAGAACATGGGAATATTCAAAGGAGTTGGATTTCCGGAAGATATCGGAAGATTTTTTAAATTGGACCAGTACAAAGGTCACCTCTGGACATCTCATGGACGATTTCCTACAAACAGTGTGGGATGGTGGGGTGGAGCGCATCCTTTCGGACTGCTTAACTGGTCAGTGGTACACAATGGAGAGATTTCATCTTTCGGAACAAATAAAAGATTCGTGAGTAGATTCGGGTATGAATGTACCCTTTCTACGGATACCGAAGTAATTACGTATTTATTGGATCTTCTTGTCCGGAAACAGAAAATAGACATAGAGCTGGTTCATCTGATTCTGGCTTCTCCCCTCTGGGAAGACATAGAAAGGATGCCCGTGAAAGAGAGGGACATATTAAAAGCTTTGCGGATATTATACGGAAGTGCGCTTCTTAATGGTCCCTTCAGCATAATAGCAGGAAGCAGTGACTTCATGTATGCATTAAACGACAGAATAAAGTTAAGACCCCTCGTTGCAGCAAGAAAGGATAGATACCTCTTTATTTCCAGCGAGGAAGCTCCGATCAGAAGGATTTGTGCTTCTCCCGATCATCTGTGGCATCCTGATGGGGGCGAACCGGTTATTGGAATTGTCAGGAAAAAAGAGATAAAGAAAGAAATAAAAAGCGTGAGAAAAATACAGGATAATAAAAAATTCACAAAACTGGTAAATACAGAGATGATTTCATTAAATAAAAGTCGTGGTGATTTAAATGGCTCTGGAATTAAAGCAATCTGAGTTCGAAATAGAAAGAGATAAAAATAAATGTATATCCTGTGAGGTCTGCGTAAGACAGTGTTCCAATGATGTCCACGAATATGACAGTGATCAGGATACATTATATAGTGACAATTCCAAATGCGTAGGGTGCCGCAGATGTGAGACTCTTTGTCCCACAGGTGCTTTAAAGATCAGGAATAGAGAGGACCAATTCAAGACCAATTACAATTGGACCTCTTCTCATCTTAGTAATATATACAGGCAGGCTGATTCCGGCGGAGTTCTGCTTACCGGGATGGGAAGTGACAGGGCCCATACCGTATACTGGGATCATATTCTCTTTAATGCCGCACAGGTTACAAATCCCTCGATAGATCCTTTACGCGAACCGATGGAAATAAGGACATTTATCGGAAGGAAGCCTGAAAGATTAGATTTTGAAATAAATAGAAATAAGGATTCGAAAGAAAGTTTAAAAGATACAAATATAAAACTTAAAACAAAAGTACCTCCTCAGCTGGATCTTTCCACGCCTATTATGTTTTCAGCAATGTCCTATGGCTCTGTCAGTTTAAATGTATGCAAGTCACTGGCTGCGGCGGCTTCCGAGTTTGGTACATATTACAATACCGGGGAGGGAGGGCTGCACAAAGATTTATATGGATATGCAAAAAATACCATTGTGCAGGTTGCTTCGGGAAGATATGGAGTAGATGTAGATTATTTGAATAAAGGTGCGGCAGTGGAAATTAAAATAGGCCAGGGTGCAAAGCCAGGTATAGGGGGTCATCTTCCAGGGGAAAAAGTGACCGGGGATATATCAAATACCAGGATGATACCGGAGGGAACGGATGCAATATCTCCGGCTCCTCATCATGATATTTATTCGATAGAAGATCTGGCCCAGTTGATATATGCATTAAAGGAAGCTACCAATTGGTTAAAACCTGTAGGAGTAAAAGTATCGGCGGTTCACAACATAGCACCTATTGCAAGCGGGATAGTAAGGGCAGGAGCTGATTTTGTGACCATAGATGGACTGAGGGGCGGAACGGGAGCTGCTCCCCAGATAATAAGGGACAATGTGGGAATACCGATAGAACTGGCGATTGCGTCCGTGGATGAAAGATTGAGAGAAGAGGGAATAAGATACAGATCCTCAATCATTGCTGCCGGAAGTATCAGGTCCAGTGCGGATGTGATAAAGGCGATAGCGCTGGGTGCCGATGCTGTGTATATAGGTACCGCTGCGCTTGTAGCAATAGGGTGCCATCTCTGTCAGAAATGCTATACCGGAAAGTGTAACTGGGGGATCGCTACCCAGGATCCTTATCTTACAAAAAGGCTCAATCCGGAGATCGGGACGAGAAAGCTTTTAAATCTTCTCAGGGGATGGTCCCTGGAAATAAAAGAGATGCTGGGCGGGGCAGGCATCAATGCAATAGAAAGTCTTAAGAGCAACAGGGAACATTTGAGAGGTATAAATTTAAATGACAGGGAACTTGCGGTTCTCGGAATAAAACATGCGGGAGAGGCATGGTGATTGTAAGATGAAAAAGATATATATACAGGAAGAATATTGCATAGGATGCAGATTGTGCGAGATTTACTGCCAGGTAAAGCATTCTAAAAGTAAAAAGATCATCAAGGCATTCAAGGAAGAAATGATCGATATATTGCCCAGGGTACTGGTGGAAGAAATCGGCTACAATTCATTCGCTATTCAATGCAGACATTGTTCGGATGCTCCCTGTGTTGAAGCATGCATATCGGGTGCCATGCAGAAGAATAAAAATACAGGAGTCGTAACCTGTGATGAAGATAAATGTGTGGGGTGCTGGAGCTGCATAATGGTCTGTCCATATGGAGTAATAAGAAGGAATCTTTCCGGTAAAAAAATAGCTTCAAAATGTGACCTTTGCATTGATGAAGAAATTCCCGTATGCGTCCAGAACTGTCCCAATGAAGCTTTAAAGTTTATGGATAAAGATGCGAAAGAAAAAAATCCGGTGGGTACAAAGACGGGTCGCAAGAATGAAAAGTAAGAATGACAATAGAAAAAATAATAAAATGTTCAAAGATAATGAAACAATCGATTATCTCATAATCGGTAATTCAGCCGCCGGCCTTGCCGCTGCTGAAAGTATAAGGGAACTGGACAAATCAGGAGAAATAATGATACTGACCGGGGAAAATTATCTGAATTATTCCAAGCCGATGATAACATATTTTCTTTCAGGGACGGTGAACCTGGATATGATTCATTTCAAAGATGATAAATTTTACAAAGATAACCGGCTGGATGTCAGATTGAATACAAGAGTAAAATCGATAGATACGGATAAAATGTTTTTGATTACTGATGACGGAAACAGATATGAATTCAGAAAACTTCTTATTGCAAGCGGCGGCAGGCCAATTGTTCCGAAGATAAAAGCGATTGGTACCAAATCCTCTGGTTTTATTGACGGCACAAATTACGATAAAACCGAAGGAATTTTTACACTCACAAATCTCGAAGATGCAGTAAGAGTAAAAAATTATATAGAAAAAAATGGCATTAAAAATATATCCATATTAGGTGGGGGTTTGATTGGTTTAAAGGCTGCAGAAGCATTTCTGGAAAAAGGTATCGATGTCAATATAATCGAACTTGCTGATAGAATCCTTGCTGCTACCTTTGACAGGGAGGCTTCGGGTATTATCGAAAAAAAATTAAAAAGCACAGGCAGTAATATTTATATGAATAATACTATAGAAGAAATTCATATCGGGAGCGGAAAGATTACCGGATATAAATTGAAAGATGGAGAAAAAATGGAATGCAGGCTGCTCGTCATTGCAGTCGGAGTTAATCCTGATACCGGTTTTATCAGCAGCGGTAGCCTTGATATGGCAAGGGGGATCATAGTGGATGATCATATGAGGACATCGGCGAAAAATATCTATGCTGCAGGAGACGTAGTCGAAGGTCCGGATATGATTTCGGGCGGAAAGAGAAATATTGCAATATGGCCGCTTGCCGTGAGACAGGGCACAGCAGCCGGGTTAAATATGGCCGGTGGAAATAAAAAGTACGGCGGCGGGTTTTTTATGAATTCGGTCGAATTACTGGGCATTCCCTCCATTTCTATGGGCATTACAAATGTCGCAGAGGAAAAAGAAGGATTCGAAGTACTTAAATATTTAAATACAAATCAGGATATGTACAGAAAAGTAATAATTAAAAATAACAGGATAATTGGCGTTATACTGGTCAATAATATTGAAAGAGCAGGAATCTATTCGGGACTTATCAGAAATGAAATAGATATAAGCAGTGTGAAGGAAAACATATCCAGGGAAGATTTTGGAATAATCCATCTGCCTGCTGATTACAAGAAACATCTGGTTGTCGGAGAAGGGATAGAAGTATGAAAAAGAAAGATGATAGTATGAGGCTTTCGATTGATGCAAAGAATCTGGGATACAGAGAGCTCAACTTAAAAATCAGAAATTTCTTGAATGGCAGCGGCAGGGGTAATGATATTGGATACGAAGGTAACGGTGATAATTGCAGCCGAGAAGTCACAATAAAAAACGCTCTGGGTCACAGATATATTGGCGATGGTTTAAAAGGAGATGCCCTTATAAATGTATATGGGACACCGGGCAATGATCTCGGAGCTTTTATGGATGGTCCCACTCTTGAAATTTTTGGTAATGGCCAGGATGGTATCGGAAATACAATGAATTCGGGAAAAATAATAGTGCATGGTGATGTGGGAGATATTCTGGGATATTCGATGAGAGGCGGAGAAATATACATAGAGAAAAGTATTGGTTTCAGGGGTGGTATCCATATGAAATCTTACCGGGAGAAAGTGCCGGTATTAGTTATTGGTGGAAGTGCCGGTAATTTCTTAGGGGAATACATGGCCGGGGGCATCATAATTCTTCTCGGTCTCCATAAAAGAGAAAAGGCGGCCCTGCCCTTTGCCGGAAAAACGGATATTATAGGAAATTATACCGGGACAGGGATGCATGGAGGAAAGATATATGTAAGAGGAAATATAGAAGACTATAAGCTGGGTAAGGAAGTAAGAAAATCAGTTGCCGGCAAGGACGATCTGGATCTGCTGGACAGATACGTCACTGCTTATTGTAGTTTATTCAATATTGACCGGAAAAAAATTCCGGTTAGCAGCTTTTTAAAATTGATTCCCTGTTCCTACCGTCCATATGGAAAATTATATGCTTATTAGCGAACTGCGATAATATGGAAAGTCGTACCGGATCCATTCTTCATTCTCATAAATATATAAATATTTATAATTTAAAAGAGCAATTATGATATAATTAGTGTCCACAGTACTTTTTAAGTTAAAATATGGACATATTTTTATTATTTCAATATATAATAGCTGCAGTACTTTCCCTTATACTGGTAAACTTTCTAATTAACAATATCCTTTTTAAAGATACATCCGGATTCAAACTGCCGCAGTATATCATCGACAAGAATCCGCTAATATCTATACTCATTCCTGCCAGGAATGAAGAAGAAGATATAAGAAGATGTCTTATATCTCTTACAAAACAGGATTACAGCAATATAGAGATCCTCGTGCTTGATGATAATTCCACTGATGATACGGTAAAGATCGTAAAAGAGCTTTCCGAAAAAGATTCGAGGATCAGACTATACAGCGGTGAACCGATAAAAAAGGGATGGATGGGTAAGTCATATGCCTGCTGGCAGCTATCAAAATATGCCAGAGGAGATTATCTTATATTTACCGATGCTGATACGCTTCATTTTCCAAACTCTATCTCAGGTGCAGTTGCCTGCCTTCTCAGATATAAGCTGGATGCACTGTCAGTATTTCCAAAACAAATAATGGTTACCATTCATGAAAGAATGATGAACATGTTTGGCCATTACATAATTTTATGCCTGATGCCGCTTTACCTCGTAAGGAAACTGAAAACAGCGTTATTCTGTACCGCGATTGGTCAGTTTATGCTGTTCAAAAAAGATGTCTATAAAAAGATCGGAGGCCATAAGTCCATAAGAAGCGAAATGCTGGAGGATATCAAGATATCGAAGCGCGTTAAAAAAATGGGGTATAGATTTATGATTTTTGATGGCCGGAACAATGTTTATTGCCGGATGTATAAAAACTTTAGAGAGATCGTCAAAGGATATTCAAGGGTTCTATTTGCTGTTTTTGATTATAAGGTTTATATGATATCGATAGCCATAGTTCTGATATTTGTTATCTTTTTATCGCCGTTTTTTTTACTCCCTGTGGTGATACTCCTTGATTGGCCGTTTTTGTTGGTTGAACTCCTTATTTTACAGATAATCATTATCTTTATTACAAGGATAGTTCTCTCTATAAGGTTTAGATGTAAAGCTGTTGATGTAATATTACACCCTGTTGCAATAGTGTATCTTATAATGATAGCTATAAATTCGATCCTGAGCGTCAAAGTCAGATCCGGCATATATTGGAAAGGCAGAACATACGACGTAAATAAAGAAAAGGAATTAAGACTGGTAAACGATAATTATAAGTGATTACCTTATCCTTGGTGCAAACAGGTCCTTTACGGTTTTTTCCTTCCTGAATTTGAAATTACGAGATAATGCTAACGAGCGGTTGATGTATTTTGGGATGATGATAAGGATAAGAATAAGTCCCATTATCAAATAAACCGGCGAATCTTTGAAGAGCCACAGGAAGATACTTGCTGCAATAATCCCTGAAATTACTCCCCATATCATATTTCTGACGGAAAATAATGCGGACACTATGCCGATTCCGAAAGCTATGATTGTCAGAGGGTGTACTGCGAGAAAAAATCCAAGTGTGGTCGCAATGCCTTTACCGCCGGTAAATTTTAAATACGGGGAATAATCGTGTCCCACAACTGCTGCGCAACCTGCCAGTAAAGCTATGAGTTCTATCCCCGTGATCCTCAGGACCAGAAAGTATGACAGGTAACCCTTGGAAAGATCAAGAATTATCCCCAAGACTCCCCAGTATTTTGATACATTGAATACCAGATTCCATCCCCCCGGATTCCTGTCCCCGATCTTTCTCAGATCTTTATTGCTATGAATTTTTGCAATGATATTGCAGAAGGGTATTGCACCTGCGAGGTAACAGATTATTATGAGTCCTATGTTTCTGAAAAATTCCGGATTCATCATAAAATAAATAGTCAAAAAAATGTTTAGTCTGAATTTTCATTCTATCAAAAAAAGCAAGTAAATCAAGCAACATCGATTTTTTTCATACGGAGTACCGATAAGAACACGAAAAGTATGATCAGGCAAAATGAAATGATGATTGCGGGAATCAGTGAGCTGTCGAAAACGTGCCCGATATCTGCTGCCTTCAAAATCAGGTAATTCGGGAAATATGCTTTTATTGTGTCGAACTGGTTGAAGATACTCAAACTAAATCCCAGGATAAGGACCGTAAATCCGGCAGCCAGACCTCTCCTGAACAGGCTGCTCAAATATAAAAGTATAGATAAAAGTGTGCAGAAATAGAGAATATATAAAAGTGACGACTCAAATAGGATTTTTAAAGAGAGTATTCCACCGGTGAAAAATCTATCCACATATAGATAATCTATAAAGAAAGCTATCAGTATAAAAAGAGAAACCGTAATTGCATAATGAATATATTTCGCAAGCACCACTCCTTCAGGGTCAGCACCTCTGGAATATGGGAAAACGAGTCTCTTCAGACGAACTTCATTTGCCAGCAGCCCCATTAAAACAAACGCCATAAATGCTAACATGAACTGAAAGGAATCACTAAGGAAAGATTGGAAAGCATAATCGCGAGTAAAATCGGAAAATAACTGCATCGTTTCGGCAGGCATGTAATTCTTTAAAATTAAAGGAAGCAATTTCAGCATCATAGGACCGAGCATAGCGGGCCAGAAAATAAATCCGAAAAATAAAACCAGGTATTTATAAGTCCTTATTGCTTCGGTTATCTCTTTTTTAAAGTAAGCTTTAAATGATTTCATTTTTGCTTTACCATTCTCATGAAGATATCTTCCAGTGTGCTTTTCCTTATCTGGTAGCTTACGACACTGGTATTTAGTTTCGATAATTCTTTTAAGATTTCCTTTTTGGCATAATCCAAATCTTTAACATAAATGCTGATCTTGCGCCCATTTTCTTTGATGTTTTCCACCCATTCCGGTTTTTTTAGTAAATCTATCTTATCTGTGGGATCTTCTTCGAACTCAACATCGAAAATTGGCTGTATATAGGATTTATAAAGTTGTGATAAGTTTTCGGTCAGCAGTATTTTACCTTCGTCTATAATACATATCTTATTGCATACTCTCTCTGCGTCATTTAATATATGTGTGGACAGGAAAATAGTTATTTTTTCATTTTTAAGGCCTTCGATAAGCTCCAGCATCTCCATTCTTCCTTCAGGATCCAGGGCAGATGCAGGTTCATCAAGAAAAAGGATTTCGGGATTGCCCATGAATGCTGCTGCCAGCGCAAGTCTTTGTTTCATTCCTCTTGAATATGCGCCAATACGTTTCTTTTTATGTTTGGCCAGTTTGACCATTTCCAGGAGTTTACTGACATTTTTCCCCTCATAACTTATGATCTCGCCAATGAATCTCAGGTATTCGTAAGCATTCATATAATCGTAAAAGGTAGGAGTTTCAGGCAGGTAACCAATTGATTTTAAAACTTCTTGTTTGTTCTCCTGGAAGTCTTTGCCCTTGATGATAATCTTACCATCATTGAACTTAATAAGACCGGTAAGGATATTCATGGTCGTGGTTTTTCCGGCGCCGTTTCGTCCGATAAATCCGAAAACCGAACCTTTTTCTACCTCGAAACTGATAGATTTTAATGCTTCCACACGGCCGTAATTTTTTTTCAGGTCAACGACTTTAATCATTATTTTCAGTTTCTTTCTTCTTGCCAATTATCAGGAAAACAATAGGACCGACGATGCTAAAGAAAACTATAATCAGTATCCAGGCCCACTTCGGCAGATATGCAACTTCATTTCGCGCAGCCTGCACAAGAGCAAAGATCATAAGACCGTATTCGATTATCAGTAACGGAATAATGAAGGGCAGCATACTTAAAATTGTAGATGTCATGAAATTTATATCGATTGGAGTTATATTAATCACCCTCTTAAGCAAATTTGTTATTCATATATATTATATAATTTACAGGAGATAATTAAAGAATTAAATTATATGATTTAATTCTTTTGACCTGAACTTTATAAAATATTTAAAAAAACTTTAATTTTAAACGAATTTGATTTTTATCAAATATGCTGGTCCATTATCCATGTTTTTAATAATTTATTTTGCATCAGGGTCATCCGCATCAAATCCAAAAGGAGATATGACTTCCTCGATTATTTTTATCCGGTATCTTCTATGAAAAAGCAAAGGCAGGGGAGTCATAGTTGGTTCTATTGGGCAATCCTCCGGACGTGGTGTCGATGTTGGGATTATCAGGGGCAATTTACAGGAAAATGCTGCAGAATCTGGGCCGGGCTACCGGATATAATACTATAGCTATGCCTCTTGCTGCAGAAGTTTTATTCCCTCCGGGGATTCTTTTAAATCCGGCCGAAGGTGCTATTTTTATGTCACTCAGTACGGTAATCGTAACTATAAATTTAAAATTTTTAAGGGTGGTTAAATAAATTTCATAAGCTAGGGTTTTTCTATTTTACAAACTTTGAACTCGGACTTGGAAGCTCCACATACGGGACATGTCCAATCCTCGGGCAGGTTCTCAAACTCGTAAGGAGGCTCCAGGCCGAATTCCGGACTTTCAACCTTAACATCAAAAATATATCCGCAATCCGTACATTTCCAATCTGCCATATTTATTCACCTTTTAAATATTTATAATTACTGGATGCCAGTAATTATAAACAAATAAACAAACTAAGTATAGCAGTTTGCTTTTTCATCCATAGTTAAAAAAAATCTGTAAATTTTAATTTCCTGAAAAATACCAGGAATGTTTTGTTGGCCGACGTAAGTGGAAACAGTATCTCTTATTTGTTATAATTCAAGTCCAGCAATGTTGAATGTTAAACTTTTCGAAAGTATTAAAAAAATTTTTATAAATGAAGAAAAGAAAACTTACCGAACAAGAAAAAAAAGTGATAATTGGCAAAGGTACGGAGCTGCCATTCAGCGGCAAATATGAAAATTTCTTCAAAGAAGGTACTTATGTCTGCAGGCAGTGTGAGGCACCGCTATACAGATCTGAAAGTAAATTCAAATCCGGGTGCGGCTGGCCCAGTTTCGATGACGAGATTCCCGGAGCAGTGAAGCGGTTGAAAGACAGAGATGGAATAAGAATAGAAATCGTATGTTCAAGATGCGGCGGCCATCTGGGTCATGTATTCGATGGAGAGGATTTTACTCCCAAAAATACGAGGCATTGTGTCAATTCCATATCAATGGATTTTATTCCTGGAAAGAAAGAGTAGTTTCCGGTATTCATAGCCTTATTGGCCATTCCCTTAGATAATCAGATTTTTTCATATAAAGGGATACTTTTTTTATTTCTTCATCAGTTGCACCGGAAATTTGGATAATTCTATCAGTAGGGTAGCCTTTTTCAAAGCAGGATAAGATTAAATCCAGTTTTTTATATGATATACCCAGTAATTCTTCATCAACCAGTCCGGGTATTAAATCCGGGCTCGGTGCTTTTTCTATTATATAATCAGGTAATCCCAGATATTCAGACAAACTAAAAACCTGAGTCTTGTATAAAGAAATTATAGGCATTATATCTGCAATACTGTCACCGTACTTTACAAAAAATCCTGTGAGCCACTCGCTTTTATTTGCACACCCCACAAGTAAATAATTATTAAGTTCGGAATAGTAAAATAAAATCGTGCTTCTGAGTCTGTGTTTGATCCTGTAAAAAGCTGATGCTTTTGATAACTCTTCGTCACTGCCTCCCTCCAGGTTTGCCAGGAATAAATCTTTTTTCAGTTTTAAAGATAAATTTTTTCTTTTTTGGCGGACATATTTTTCTATAAAACTTTTTTTGAAGAAAAAAGTTGGAGGATAAAGGCTGTATACACCTATAAAGGAAAGTATGCCGGTTATTTTTTTATAAATAATTCTTACCCCAAGCTCCTTTGCAAACTTTTTTGCATCATTTATATTTTTTAATCCGGAATCTCTTTCAGGCAGCATGACTGCAATTACATTTTTATGCCCCAGTGCCTCGACACATAACTTCAGGACCAGTGAGGAATCAATCCCGCCGCTTAATCCCACTACGGCGCCCTGTCTGTTCAGGTCCTTTGCGTATTTTCTTATAAAGCCAACTATATTTTTTCTGGATATCTCTAAATCGAATTCAAGTAAATTATTTTCCATATTTTTAAATAGTCCTTTATATCAGCAAAAAATTCTCTGCAGTTTTATATAAAAATAAAATCATTCTACTTATGGAAACAATAAATATAAGCATATCGTTGGATAGAATAGAAATCAAGGCAATGATGATTTATAAGGCTGATATAGAAAAATGGTTTGTGAATATGATATATTATAAAAAAAGAGGAAGCATTTTAAACGATAAATAAAATCCAAATTATGGGATAAAATAAATATGATAAACAACCTGACTGTTATATTAATATTCATATCAATCGCCCTGTTTCTCGGCCTTTTAATAGTTGTTACTCATGGGCTGCTTCCAAAGGAAAAAGATAAACCAAAAAAAGTTCAGGAAATACTGGAAATAATGCCTAAAAGAGATTGCGGAGCATGTGGATATGCCGGTTGCGATAAATATGCCGAAGCAATTGCAGAAAATCCCGAAGTTGCCTTAAAAAATAAGTGTCCTTTTATGTTAAGAGATAAAGAAAAACTATTCGAACTTGAAAAAACTTTGGGTATAAAAATCGGAACGAAAAAAATTTGATATTGCAGAGTAAAAAGGTCAAAATATATTATAAGATCAATACAATTTTAAGAATGGGTGAAATGTGGGATGAATTGTAAATTCTCAGTATTTAAAGAAATAATTGCAGGTATTCTGATACTTACAATGCTTCCGGTACTAATTTTTTCAGGCTGTAAGCCGGAGCAGGAAGTTAATAATGGTGAACCCGGTACAGAGCAAGAACAGGGTATGGAGAAACCGGGAGATGAACCAGGCACAGATGAAGAACCGGATGGCAAAACCGGTACCGGCGAAGAAGACATACTTAACGCATTTAATGAACTGCTGGATCAGGATTTAAGATCATATCAGCTTATTTCTTTTATCGATGAGAATACGGTAAAAATTTCACCTGAAGGTTTCGATATTTTGTTGGAAAAATTAGAAATGGCACAGAAAGAAGACATACGATATTACACGGATGTATTATTTGAAGATGACTGGCAAAATAAGCTTAACGCAATCTTTCACCGTGACATCGAGTCAGAAGATCTCGCAGATATCGATGATATACAGTTAAAAGAGTTAATAACAGAAATTTTTCAGGGCGGATTTAAACTCGTGGCAAGTGAAGGATCATTTTATCCATGTATTGATTATGAATTTCTTAAGAGGTATTCGGAATATCTGAGCTCGATGTACTTTGATTACATCAACGTTATGGCCCTGGAATCAAATAAAGTATTTTCCAGGGATGCGGCACTAACCATATCCTGGGATGAGCTGGCTCTGAGATTAATAAATTGTGAAGATTTTTTGCTTAACTATCCTGATGAGACTATCAGAAAAAGATCTGTAGGAGATCTTTATATGAGATATCTCAAATCTTATATGATCGGGCAGGACAATACTCCAACTTACAGTTATGAAAATAATACCATACATACCGGGGTCCTTGAGAGTTATGATAAGTTATTTCTAGAATACCCTGATTACATAACTGCTGATCTTATAAGATCCTATCAGGAAATACTGGCAGAGACAGATAATATAGTAAATGAAGATATTTTTGAAGAAATAAATGGAATCTATAGAGAAGCTGTTCTTTCCTTTGAACTTGATTCCCATCCGCTTTTACTGGAAGGTGCCAGAAATACATATTA
>JAQUOE010000016.1 GCA_028717265.1 Actinomycetota bacterium | reverse complement strand
GAATTCTCCATCAGGTTTGAACTGAACTTTTCACTGATTTTTAATGATTCTTCTACCTGTTTCTGTCTGGTTATGTCGTCGTAAATAGCTATTATTTCCCCTGAAGGCAGCTTATAGACATAATTACGCCTCCAGCCCGAGATCCTATTGTCTTTGTAAAAAGATATGGGAAGTTTTTCGGGTGTTCCGGTTTTATGTACTCTTTTTAAAACATCAAAAAGCCCAAATTCTTTTACTGCCGGAAAAACTTCCATAACACTTCTGCCAGTAACATCTTTTTTTCTGATTTTTTCTATTTTTTCAGCAGCTCTATTGAAATCTTTGAAAATAAAATCATTGCCACCATTTACGGCTTCAAATATCGATACGCCGCTGCTCATATGCTCGAATAACTCTTTAAATCTGTTCTCGCTTGCTTTTATTCCGTCTAATACCTGATTCTTTTGTTTAGTATTCATTTTGCTTCTTGTTACTTCTTTTTTCGTTGCCATGATTTTTCTAAATAATTTACTAAATAATCGTTTTTATAAAACAACCGCTTTAAACACTTTTACTCAAAAAACATAACAAAAATAATAACAATAAATCCATATGTTTAAGACATTATATTTTAGGACTTCCATAACGTCAAATATCAGGTTTAACGTTATTTATCAAAAGGCATTTTCTATATGCTCGATCTTCAGATTCCTGTTATCTTTCAAAGCACCCTGTGAGATTATTTCTTGCAGCATATTTCCCTTTATTGCCATTTCCCCGATAAAACTTCTGCCAATGGTTATGGAGATAATATTAAAACTCGGATCATATTCAGGAAGTCTTCTGGAGACGATATACTGATTGGCCACCTTTTTTATTCTTGCCACTTTCGATCTATTTATTGATTCCAGCGGATCTCCATATTCGCAGGTAGTCCTTGTTTTGACTTCAGTAAAAATTAAATTTCTGCCCCTTCTGGCAATAATATCTATCTCGCCGAATCTGGTCCTGTAATTTTTTTCCAATATAAAATAGCCTTCCTCTTCCAGGTACTTTCGGGCAATAAATTCGCCGGTTTTTCCTATGATTTTTTTACTCGGACCGCTAACTTAAGACACCTCTGTAAGATACTCTGTGAATATTTGTGGGACCGTACTTTTGTAAGGATTTCAGATGTTTCCTGGTACCATAACCTTTATTATGTTCAAATCCATATTCAGGATAATACCTCGAAAACCTGAGCATTATGCGATCTCTGATTACCTTGGCGATTATTGAAGCTGCGGCAATGGAGATACTGAGACTATCGCCGTTTACAATGGGTAAATATTCAATACCCGGATCCATGCTGATATAATCAGCTAGAACTATATCCGGTTTTATTTTCAGAGCCTCAATTGCTTTCTTGAATGCAAGAGCATTTGCCCTGGTTATCGATAGACTGTCGATTTCATCGGAAGGAATCTTTACTATTGACCAGCAGAGACAGTTTCTGATTATTTTTTTAAAAATATATTTTCTTTTTTCCGGAGTAAGTTTTTTGGAATCATTTATATCTTCTATTATCAGATTCCTTTTATCCAGTATGACAGCCGCAGCAACCAGAGGACCGGCTAATGATCCTCTTCCCACTTCGTCTACTCCGGCTATTTTTTCATAACCTGCAATGAACAGATTATCTTCATAACAGCGCAGATCAAGCAGTCTTTTTATCTCTTTGAACTCCATAATGCCGAAAAAATTACCATCTTGATGGCGGCCAGTAAATTATGACCAATTCTCCGAATACATCATCTTCCGGAATCGTCCCAAAAAATCTGCTGTCAAAACTATTGTTTCTGTTATCTCCCATTACGAATAATTCATTCTCGCCAATAGCTACCGTCTGATTTATATAAAAAATATCCTGATCGGCCGGAAGATAATTTTCAACGATTTTTTCTCCATTAATGAAAATCTCACCTTCGGTAGTGAGAGTAATTTCATCCCCTTCTATTGCGATTGCTCTTTTTACAAGATCTTTTTTTTCCAGCGGAGAATGAAATGCTACTATATCTCCTCTTTTTATGCTGCCGAATTTATATGCAAGTTTGTTTATTATTACTTTATCTCCAATTTCCAGCATAGGTTCCATCGAGGGTGTGGGAACAATGAAAGGTTCCAATATATAAATTCTGATTAATGTGGCAGATATTGCTGCAGTTAGAGCGATTATGATATATATCAAAAATTCCCTGAAGATTTTTCTTTTTCTGGTATTAACCTGTTTATTTTCAAGAGGCATTAATATAAGAGCCCGCTGCTATTTCATTATTTAAATTTGATTTTTGACTTCTTGCCGATCGTATCCCTGAGGTAATATAGTTTGGCCCTTCTTGTAAGGCCTTCGCCTACCCTTTCTATTGACTGGATTACAGGTGAATTAAGAAGAAATGTTCTTTCGACTCCTACATTATTGAAGGAGATTTTTCTTACAGTAAATGTCTTATTGATTCCCGAACCCCTGACAGCAATTACAATCCCCTCAAAGGTTTGACTTCTGTCTTTATTCTCTTCGCTGATTTTTATTTTGACTTTTATTTTATCCCCCGGGCCGAACTGGGGTATATCGGTTTTTAAATATTTACTTTCTATCTTATCCAATTTATTCATTTTTTTCTCCAGCCTGTTTCTTTTTCTTTCTAATTAGAACCAAACAAATATAATTAATTTAACTGTCTTTGTCAAATAAATCAGGCCTTCTTTTTCTGGTTATTTCTACCGATTTTTCTTTTCTCCATTTTTCTATATCTTTATGGTTCCCGCTCAAAAGAATTTTCGGAACGGTCATCCCTTTAAAAACCGGTGGTCTTGTATACTGCGGGTAGTCAAGTAAATTTTTTTCGAAAGATTCCGATTTCAAGGATTCCGCTTTTCCGACTACGCCCGGAAGTAATCTTATTATCCCGTCTATTAAAACCATTGAAGGTATTTCTCCGCCTGAGAGCACATAATCACCTATAGAGATCTCGAGATCCGCCATGGATTCAATGACCCTTTCGTCAATCCCTTCATATCTTCCGCAAATAATAATTATATTCTCAAGACCTGACATATATTTTAACTTATTTTGGTTTAAACTTTCTCCTCCGGGAGAAAGCAGAACCACTTTTTGCTTTTCCTTATTTTTTATCCGGCTCCGTCTCTTAATAAAACCAATGGCCCTATCTATTGGTTCCGGCATTAGAACCATTCCGGGTCCCCCGCCATAAGGCCTGTCATCAACCTGCCCCTGTTTGTATGTTGTAAAATCTCTCAAATTATAGATATTCAACCGGCAGATATTTTTTTTAAATGCTTCTTTTATGACCCCGAATTCAGTAATATTATCGAACATCCCGGGAAAAATTGTTATGATATCTATTTTTAACATTTTCTAAAAAAGGTCTAAAAGAGCTTGTAAAAATGAAAAAATAATCATTTTAAATATATTCCGGAATTTTCTTTAATATTATCTTTCTGTTTTTTAAATCTATGCAATCTATATAATTTTTAATAACCGGAACATAAAGAATATCGCCGTCAATGCATCCTGTATCCAAATTTTTATTGTCTATTCTTACAGCCAGATTATCATTGGAAGCGAATTTCTCGACATTTATCACTTTGCCGATAGCGATACCGCTTTTCGTGCAAACGGTACACTCCAGAATATCATCTACCCAGTACTGGTTGTTTCCAGGTACCGGACCATCCTTTATAAGGCGGAAGACATTAATTCCTTTTAAATCGTAAGCAGCATTTCTGCTATCTATATCTTTGAATTTTATTATCGGAGCTTCCGGTTTATCTTTCCTCCATCTGATATTTTCTACTCCTGCTTTCCGCGTGCATTTTTCATCAAAAAAAAGTATGTCTCCCCTTTTAATAGATTTGGGATAATCTGTAAGCAACATCACAACTGTTTCTCCTTTTATTCCATGCGGCTTACCGATTATCCCAATTAATCTTGCATCTACATTTATTTCCGACATTTACTAATGCCTGTTAAATAATCTATTTATGCTTATATATTAAATTATCAATCCATTATTTTTACAATAGAGGATTTACCTCTTTTAGCAGATGCAGCTCTCATTATGACCCTCAGAGCATTTGCAGTTCTTCCCTTTTTTCCTATTACTTTTCCCAGATCCTCTTCAGCTACTTTAAGCTTGAAAATTACTGTTTTTTCATCTTCCTCCTCTTCCGTAATTTCTACATTATCCGGGCTATCAACTAGCTCTTTTACCATATACTCCAGTAGTTCTTTCACTGTTTACCTCCAGTCTAAGTTGTAATAACTACTTCTCTAAACCGATCTTATCAAAAAGCTTTTGAACTGTATTTGTAGGTTTTGCACCTTTCTTTATCCAATCAAGAGCCTTTTCTTTATTCACTTCTATTATTGACGGATCACTTTTAGGGTCATATATGCCTATTTTTTCAATGAACCTTCCATCTCTTGGTGATCTGATATCTGCTACAATGATTCTATAAAAGGGCTGTTTTCTTGAACCCATCCTGGTCAGTCTTATCTTTACACTCAACCTGTAACCTCCAAATTCTTAAATAGTTAATTTTTCGCTTTAATAATTATATATTTTTCCATAAAACTTGCAAAACATTTTTTATCTACAAATTTCCGGTAGGAAAATTAAATTTTCCTTTTTTCCCTGAAAATTGTTTCATCATTTGCTTAGTTTTGCTGAATTGCACAAGTAATTTATTTACTTCCGATACCGAACTCCCGCTTCCTTTTGCTATCCTTTTTTTCCTGTTTCCGTTGATTATATGCGGCTTTCTTCTCTCTTCAACAGTCATTGAATTGATTATAGCTTCTATTCTGGATAGATAAGAATCGTCTAAATTTATTTTCTTGAATATCCTGTTTTTATCAGGTATCGGCAGCATTGAAAATATTTTATCCAGTGATCCCATTTTTTTTATACTCTTAAGCTGCCCTATAAAATCTTCGAAGTTCAGTTCATTTTTATAGATCTTTTCTTCTATTTTTTTCGCCTCTTTTTCGCTTACTACCTTTTCCGCTTTTTCTACAAGGGTCAGGATGTCTCCCATTCCCAGTATTCTTGAAGCTATTCTATCCGGATAAAAAATATCAAAATCCTCTATTCTCTCTCCGCTGGATATAAATTTTATCGGTTTTTTAACCACATAATATACGGAGAGCGCCGCACCGCCTCTGGTATCGCTGTCCAGTTTGGTCAAAATTATTCCGTCACATTCGACTCTCTGGTTAAAAGTCGAGGCAATGTTTACTGCTTCCTGCCCCGTCATAGCATCCAGCACCAGAAATATCTGATGGGGATTTACCCTGTTTCTGATATCGACAATCTCTTTCATCATTTTTTCATCTATATGCAATCTTCCGGCAGTATCTATTATAATCACATCACTTCCGGATTTTCTGAATAATTCCGTTCCCTTTACCGATATGGATACGGGATTGGAATTGCTTTCCGAATAAACATCCACGGCTATATTTTTTGCCATGTCCTCAAGCTGCAATACTGCTGCCGGCCGGTATATGTCCGCAGCAATAATAGATACCTTTTTCTGGTACTTGTTCTTTAAAAAACTGGCTAATTTAATGACTGCAGAAGTTTTCCCGGTACCCTGCAGCCCGACGGTCATTATAATCGTAGGTCCTCCCGGGGCAAAGACAACACCGCTGCTTGCTGAACCGAGCATTCTTGTAATTTCTTCATTTACTATTTTTACTACCTGCTGATATGAGGTCAAACTTTCCAGTATCTTTTCACCTATCGCTTTTGTTTTTACGTTTTCCAGGAATTCTTTTACTACCTTAAAGTTCACGTCGGCTTCCAGCAATGCCAGCTTGATTTCCCTCAGGGCATCATCCAGGTCGTCCGGACTCAACTTTCCTTTATTTCTTATTTTATAAAATAAATTCTCAAACTTGTTTGTCAGCAGATCGAACATGATAAAAATCCTTTTCTAATTTAACCTGTCAGGAGAATATGGATTCTGTAAATCCTTCTGGATCAAAAAAATGTATATTATCCAATTTTTCACCATCTGTAACCAGTTTTACAGGTATACCCAGATCATTTTTTATCGTAAGCACTATTCCTCCCCTGGAAGTGCTGTCTATTTTAGTCAGAATGATTCCGGTCAAATTTAACGAATTATTAAAAAGTTCCGCCTGATTTCTGGCATTCTGTCCCGTAGTAGAATCTATCACAAGCAGTATTTCATCCACTTCCCGGCCTATTTTCTTCATTATTACTTTTTTTATTTTTTTAAGTTCTTCCATAAGATTATAAGAAGTCTGCATCCTGCCTGCGGTATCGATTATAACCAGATCGATTCCTCTGGCCATTGCTTTTTCCAGGCTGTCATATACAACCGCTCCCGGATCGGAAAATTTCTGGTGGGAGACGATATCCAGATCCAGCTTCCTGGCGTAATGCTGTATCTGCTCCACTGCGGCTGATCTGTATGTATCGGCAGCAGATATCAGAACTTTCTTACTTTTTTCTTTGAACATACCGGCTAACTTCGCAACCGAAGTGGTCTTACCCGTCCCATTAACGCCCACTATCAAAAATACTGTGGGGGGGGTGGTGGATATTTTTAAATCCCCGCCTCCGTCAGTCTTAAGAATTTCTATGATTTGCTTCTTTAATAGTATCTTTATTTTTTCAATATCATTTATATTTTCACTATAAACATACTTTTTCACTTCCGCCAGTATTTTACCTGTGGTATTGATACTTATGTCGCTTGCGACCATCTGTTCTTCCAGTTCATCCCAGAATAATTTTCGGTTATCTTTAAACTTGTTCCAGATATTGTTTAGATTCTTAATTAATCTCAGCATATTTCTTTCCGATTCTTTCTGAAATTATTTTTGAGATTCCATTCGACTGCATGCTTACCCCATAAATCGTATCTGCTATTTCCATGGTTCTTTTCTGGTGGGTAATCAATATTATCTGCTGTTTTTCGGAAAATTTTTTGACCAGAACCAGAAAACGGTTTATATTGGCATCATCCAGAGAAGCATCCACTTCATCAAAAACATAAAATGGGGAAGGATTTATTGAGTAAATAGAGAAAAGAAACGCTATGGATATCAGAGACTTCTCTCCCCCCGATAGGAGAGAAAGCGGCACAAACTTACTGCTGCCAATATCTACCCTGAGGTCCACCCCGATCTCATCGTCGCCTGTGCCATCGCTTTTCTCAAGCTGCATCTCGCCTTCGCCCAGAGGAAAGAGAATTTTAAAATAATTTTTAAAGCACCCGTTTATCTCATCAAATTTCTTAAAAAAGAAATCGGATATCCTATCGTTTATTTCTTTAATAAGTTCCTCCAGATTTTTCTTACTTTCAATAAGATCAGCCCTCTGATCCGCCAGAAAATCATATCTTTTTTTGATCCTGCCATATTCGATAGCAGCATTTGGATTGACCATCCCATATTCTTTTATCTCATTTTTCAGTTTTCTTACCGTTATCTCGGACTGCCTGATTTTGACAGCGGGTTTGTAACTTTTTAAGGCATAATCAATCGATACGTTATAATTATCGACTATGCCTGCGGTAATAGTTTCGACTCTTTCTTTTATTTGTTCTTTCCTGAGTTCAGTTTTGTATATAGCATTTTCCAGGTTCGATTTAGAGTTATTCAAAAGGTTTATCCGGTTTTCGAATTCGTTTGACTTATTCTGGTTTTCAGAAATCAATTTACTTCTTTTTTCAAATTGCCCGTAAAGTTTTCTTTTTATATTTTCCGAAATCAACAGAAGACTGCTCAGGAGCGATTGGATCTTTTCGGACCTTTCCCTGTTGAGGTTACAAAAATTCCTGATACTTTCAGTACGTTCCATTCTTTTTTTTAAATTATCGATTTTTACGGCATCTGCCTTGTGCTGTCCCTTTGCCTCACCCTTGCCTTCATTCTTCATGACAATCCCGATTATTTTCTGCAATTTCTCAATTTCTTCCGATATAGGTTTAATTTCATTTTCAATATATAAGGTACTATCTTCATCTTTAAACTTCTTTTTCATCCTTTTCAACAACTCTGCCAGCAGGCCATTTATTCTCTTTAATCCTTCCGAAACCTTCTCAAGAAAAGGTTCACCACCGTATTCATTATCAAGCCCGGATGGGTCCTGAGGGACATCTGTTCCTCCGGTACCGCCCGCGAATTGTAGATCGAGCATATTGTATAACGTAGCGAACATGTTCTTTTTACTCTCAATCAGAGCCGCCATGTTTTCAAGATTATTTTTTTCCGAATTAAATAAATCGGTTTTATTTTTCCAGGATTCATACTCATCCCGGCTTTTAATGTTTTCCTTAAAAAAATCGTTTTTTTCTTTTTCTATAATAGAAATATTACTGTCGATTTCTTTTATCCTGTCTTTATTTTTGTTATATGATTTATTTTCATCTTCCCATTCATTATTTAACCTGTTAAGATAAGCAATGAACAGGGAGATTTCTTCACTTTTCAGAAGATTCGAAATTTCTGCATATCTCTGAGCTTTTTTTGCTTCGATTTCGAGGGGATCCATGGTTCTTTTTATTTCCTCCATCAGATCGTCTATTCTTTCGATATCATTTTTGACCTTTTGGAGTTTATTTATGGATTTATCTCTTCTGTTTTTATGTTTCGATATCCCCAGCACCTCATCGATTATGGCTTTCCTTTCGATAGGTTTAAGAATGGCAATTTCATTGATCTGACCCTGATTTATAATAATATGCAGGCCCCTGCCTATACCACTGTCAGCAGTAAGATCCTGGATATCCAACAGTCTGCAGGGTGAGGAATTTATAAAATATTCACTTCCTCCGCGGGAAAAAACTCTTCTCGTAAATTTAACCTCTCTGAATTCGGTATCGAATGATTTATCGGAGTTATCAAAAAGCAGTGATACCTCGGCAATAGCCATTTCTTCATTCTTACTTTTAAAAATTACATCTCCCATCGAGCTTCCCCGCAGGGATCTGGGACTTTGTTCGCCCAGAACCCACGAGATAGCATCGGCTACATTGCTTTTACCGCTTCCATTGGGCCCCACAATGACACTTATGCCAGGCTCGAAGAATAATTGGCTTTTATTTTTAAAAGATTTAAAACCACGGAGTGTTATGTTCTTTAAATACAAATTTAATTCCCGGAATATAAAATTATAAATTTAGTTTATAGAGAGTATTCAAAGTATTTTTTGCAGCATCCTGCTCGGAATCTTTTTTACTCTTCCCTTTACCTTTTCCGACTACTCTGTCATCAATAGTTACGACCGAGAAGAAAGATCTATCATGATCGGGCCCATCGGATCTGACGAGCTTATATTTTGCAAGTTTGGAGTAATCAGCCTGAATAATTTCCTGAAGGTAGGTTTTGTAATCAGTGATTTCCGGAGTTTTAATATTTTCCTCGATCTTTTCTCTATATCTTCCCAGAATCCACCCCGTTACAAATTTCATCCCTTTATCTATGTAAATGGCGCCGATAAGAGCTTCCAGGCTATTGGCTAAAATAGATATCTTTTTCCTGCCCTCGCATGATTCCTCATTCTCGCTTAAAAGTATATGCCTGTCTATCTTTATTTCTCTTGCTATTTGAAAAAGTGTCCTTCTGCTTACCAGTGCCGCCCTTACCTTCGCCATCTTTCCTTCCGTTAAATCGCCATATTTTTTATATAAGTACGATGTGATAATTAAAGACAACACGCTGTCACCTAAAAATTCCAGTTGTTCGTTACCCCGTGACTTAATATTTATCTGGCGTGCAAAAGATCTATGAGTCAGGCTCTGTATATATATACCCGGATCCGGGGCATCGATTCCCAGTTTTTTTAACCAGTTCCTTACTCTTGTACATAAAACTTCTTCGTTATTTTTCATGAAAAAATTTCGCCACCCGGCTAATATTGCCCAAGGGTCATCCACCGATCCCAAAATTATTTTTTGGAATTGGTTTCTATGTAATCAAGTGCATCTTTCACTGAGATTATCTTTTCGGCATCCTCATCGCTTATTTCTATTTCGAATTTATCTTCCAGTGCCATAATTAGTTCTACTAAATCCAGCGAGTCAGCTCCCAGATCATCAACAAATTTACTTTCAGCTTTAATATCTTCTTCCTTCGCACCCAGCACTTCAATCAAAACCTTTTTAAGCTCGTCAAAATTTCCCATTCTTGCTCCTTTTGCTATTATTTTTTCTTTATATTATTAATTTATGTTATTGATTTCTTCACTGATCTTGCTTGCCAGATTATTTTTCAGGCTCTCGGTAGCAGCTCTTACTGCGCTTTTAATCGCCCTGGATTTTGAACTTCCGTGGGCGATAATTACGAGTCCGTTTAATCCCAGAAGTTGTGCGCCTCCATACTCTTCGTAATCAAATCTTTTCTTCATATTTACAAGATGACCTTTCAATACCAGTGCTGAAAGTTTTGCCATTGTGCCTGATTTCAGTATATTTTTTATTTCACCGAAAAAGAAATTTGCCATTCCTTCTACCAGTTTCAATATCACATTACCTACGAAACCATCGCACACGGCGACATCCGTTTCCCCTTCAAATAGTTCTCTGCCTTCAATGTTTCCGATAAAGTTGATGCCCGGATAATCCTTGAGTAATTTATAACTCTCGACGCTTAATTCGTTCCCCTTCTTTTCCTCTTCACCTATATTGACCAGGGCAACTTTTGGATTCTTTATTCTTAAAATATTTTCGGAATAAATTTTTCCCATAATGGCAAATTGCTTTAGATAAGGGGGCTTGCAATCGGCATTCGCACCGGCATCAATCAATACGAACTTCTTATCCCCCAGTGGTATAACTACAGCAATAGCTGGCCTGTAAACATTTTCTATTCTTTTCATGTTGAAAAGGGAACATGCCATTACAGCACCGGTATTTCCGGCTGAGATAAAAACATTTCCTTTACCATGGGATACAAGCTGCGAACCTATAAAGATTGAGGAATCCTTTTTTTTCTTTAATACTTCCGAGGGAAATTCACACATTCCTACTTCCTGAGAACTGGGGACGATCTCTATACCATCGAGATCCAGACTGCCGGAAATTGCCGCTTTCTCTATCTTATCAGGATTTCCCACAAGTTTGATTTTTACTCCATAGTCTTTTCTGGCTTCCACTGAACCCTTTACTATCTCTTCGGGAGCAAAATCTCCGCCCATTGCATCTATAATGATTGAATAATTATTCGAATCGAACTTTTCCATATTAGATCATTGGTTGTAGCTATTTTTTTGATATTTCCAGTAATCTGTCTATATTTATATACTCTCGTACCACATCCACTATCTTATTTATCTTTTTAATCTCATGAAACCTTACATGACCGATTATTTCTCCGACTTTTTCTACCGCAGTTAGAGTATCGAAATTTACCAGGATCATAGGTACGCCCAATTCCTCGGCTCTCCCCAGGACAACGGTGCTCGGCTGGAAATTACCGGTGAGTATAAGGCATTTTGTAGGGGTCTCCAGTGCCGCAAGCTGAACATCTGCCCTATCACCGCCTGTTATAACCGCTTTATTGGTTTTTCTTCTGAAAAATTTTAACGCCTGTTCCTGGCCCATTGCTCCGACCATAAATGTTTCTACCAGTTCATCTACTTTATCTTCGGCACAAATTATCTGGCCATTTAGAAGTTCGGCCATTTCCCTGACGCTTACAGAAGACAGCATCCTGTCAGAGGTTATATGTCCAAAGATTTCTATTTTATTTTTCTCGAGATATGGAATTATCAGTTCCTCAAGAAAATCAATTTGATTTCCCGGTATCCAATTTATAATTATTCCTGTCAGGTAATCATTCAGCAGTTCCTTTGCATAAAGTACCTGGTCTACGATTTCAGAGTCATATTTAATGACCAGGACAGCTCTGGCATCAAGTTTTTCACAAATTTTTTTTGCGGATATTCCCAGGAAGTAACCGTCTTCTATACTTTTGGCCCCTTCCAGTATCATAATATCCTTATCTTTTTGAATCCTTTTATAAGCTTTATCAATTGAATCAATGAATCCCATGGAAAAATTTTGATCCCTCAGACCTTCCATTATGAATTGCCGGGTAACCACAACCGGGCATATGTCTTCAAGTTTTTCTTTTACATCAAGTATGTTTGATATGTACTGGGCATCTTCGTCTGTAATAATCCCGCTCACCCGTGTTGGCAGAGTTCCTACCGGTTTCATATATCCTACTTTCAGACCTTTCTCAGCGAATGCTTTTCCTACGCCCACGCACATCGAACTCTTTCCTGAAAAAGGCTGGTTTGAGATAAAAAATAACGGCATCATTTTAACCTCCTATCCTAATTCTTGCATCTCCAGCTATGGATCCCTCTCCCTGTTTCTTTACGAATAAAGGATTTATATCCATTTCTACTATTTCTGGAAAATCCATGATCAGCTGGGAAACTCTAAGCATGATTTCGATTATACTTTCAATATCTGACCGATCTTCGCCTCTTGTTCCTTTAAGTAGACTAACGGTCTTTACTTCTTCTATCATCTCGCTGGCTTCATGTCTGCTTAAAGGAGCTATTCTGAATGAAACATCTTTTAGTGCTTCGACATATATTCCCCCGAGCCCGAACATAATCATGGGCCCGAATTGGGGGTCTTCGCTAATACCAATAATAGTCTCTTTTTTGTCCTTGATAAATTCCTGAATCAGAACACCCCGAATATAGACATCAGGCATATATTTTCTTACATTAAAAATAATGTCATCGTAACTTTTCTCAAGTTCTTTTTCATTTTCTATCCCGATCCTTACGCCGCCAACATCGGTCTTATGCAAAATATTAGGAGAAACGATTTTAAGTACCAGGGGATATCCTATTCTTTTTGCAATTTCTTTTGCTGCGCCAATATCTGAGGCTAATTCAGCTTTCGGTATCCTTATGCCATAAGCATTTAAAATTTCTCTTGCTTCCAATTCTCCGAGTTCCAATCTATCTTCAACCCTGCAATTCCCGAACACTTTTTTGACTTTTTCCCTGTCAACATCAAATTTTTCTATAGGGAAACTCAATCTGGATTGCCAATCAGTATACTCCATCATGACTCTCAACGCATCCACCGCTTCCTCAGGAATATCAAAACTTGGAATATTATTTTCGATTAAAAATTTCACCGCTTTTTCGACTTCAGACCCACCTATAAAACTTGTTACTATCGGGATACTCCTGTCGTTTTTATTAAATACTTCCAGAACTGCTTCTGCGGTTTCTAAGGGCTGAGTCATACCCTGCGGTGTAAGAAGTACGATTAGAGCATTGACATTATTATCTTTTATGACTACTTCCAGAGCCTTTCTGTATCTGTCTGCCTGTGCATCTCCAAGTACATCTATCGGATTATAAAAATTTGCCGCTTCCGGTAAAAATTCCTTTAGTTTATTCAGAGTTTCTTTGCTAAGACTGCTCAATGATATGTTATTTTTTTCACAGACATCTGTAGCCATAATGCCCGGACCGCCTGCATTTGTTATTATTGCAACTTTTTTACCTTTAGGCAATGGCTGATAAGAAAAAGCCGTAGCATAATTAAAAAGATCCCTTATAGTATTTGCCCTTATGATTCCGGCCTGTTTAAAAGCTGCCTCATAAGCTTTTGCAGAGCCGGCAAGAGTACCTGTGTGAGATGATACTGCTCTTGCTCCGGCATCTGTGTTCCCTGATTTAACGACGATTATTGGTTTCTTTTTTGATACCCGTGAAGAAATTTTGATGAACTGTTTGCCATTCGCTACACCCTCAAGATATGCTGTGATAACCCTGGTATTTTCATCACTTTCCCAATCATCAAACAAATCATTCTCAGAAATATCCGCCTTATTGCCAAGTGATACAAACTTAGAAAGCCCGATCTTTCTGGATTTTGCCCAGTCCAGCATCGAACTGCCCAGAGCACCCGATTGTGATATGAAACCTATATTGCCCCCGGGCGGCATCAGGTGCGAAAAGGTTGCATTTATCGGACATTCCGTATCGATTATCCCCATACAATTGGGTCCAAGTATCCTGATGCCATATTCCCTGGCTTTTGCCATCAGCTGGCTTTCTTTTTTTGCACCTTCTGCTCCCGTTTCTTTAAATCCTGCAGAAATAATAATGGCCCATTTAACTTTTTTCCTGAAACATTCATCCAGGGCCTGGAGAACATACTGCACAGGAATAACTATTATAGCCAGATCTACATCTCCGGGAACATTTAAAATGGAAGGATAGCATTTAATACGGTGAATTTCATCAGCCCTGGGATTTATGGCAAATATTTTACCTTTGAATCCTGAACTTATAATATTATCGAGAATTGCATGGCCTACTTTTTCTTCATCTCTGGCAGCTCCTATTATTGCTACAGAATTGGGACAAAAAAAATTTCGCAAACTCAAAATATACCTCCGATCTCAGTTTCCTTATATCTCATTTCTCTTTGCTTGCTTTTTCCGGCTCTTTCTTTTCTTTCTTTTCTTTCTTTTCTTTCTTTTTGCCCTTGTCTTCAAATATGATTATCTCATGTTCGGCATAATATCCGCAATTTGCACAGACTCTATGTGATATCTTTTTACTATGGCATCTCGGACATTCGACGACATTTACAGCTTTTAACCGGTCATGGGTTCTACGCTTATCTCGTCTGGATTTGGATGTTTTTCTTTTTGGAAGCGCCACTGCTATAACCTCCTGAATATTTTGTTACAAACTTGTTATAAGTAAACACAAATACATAAATATATCATAAAAAATTATTTATTCAATAATATTATTTTTCGCCTGTTCCCATTGTACTTGTGAATTGTTCCCTTCCTTTTTCGATAGCAGTCAACAATTTATGTAAAATTGCCTCAAGGTTCGCGAGCTTTTCATCGGCATAATCTTCGGCTTCCAGCCTGATTGTTCTGGCTCTGGCTTCCACTGCGGACATTAATTCCTCCGCTTTCTTACTTGCACTTTTAAGTATTTCGGTTTCACTAACCAGTATTTCTGCTTTTTCTTTCGTTTCCTTTATTATTCTTTCAGAATGCCTTTTGGCCTCTTCAATCATATTTTCTCTTTCCTTTACAATCCATCTGGATTGCTTGAATTCTTCCGGCAATATGTTTCTTAATTCATCAAGCAAATCATATATTTCGTTCTCATTGACAATAATATTGGATGAAAACGGAATTCTCTTGCTCTTGTCCAGAAGCTCTTCGATCCGATCCACAATTTCGAATGCATTCATGCTATTCTCCCTATTTTTTACTTAGAATTTTTATTTAAAACTTTCGACTATGTCCCCTTCTATTTCTTTGGGAACCAGTCCTTTTATGCAGCCTTTGAACCTTGCTACTTCCTTTACGGCACTTGAGCTCAAGTATGCAAATCTGGGATTAGTGACCATGAACATTGTTTCCACTTCAGGATTTAACTTTTTATTTATCTGTGCCATTTGAAATTCATATTCAAAATCCGAAATAGCCCTGAGTCCTTTCACTATGACCGTGGCTTTTACTTTTTTCGCCAGATCCACAAGCAGCCCTTCAAACACAATCACTTCTATATTTCCCAGATTTATCAGTGCCCTCTTTACGAAATCAACTCTTTTCTCAGGAGTATAAAACGGTTTTTTCCTGGTATCTTTGGATATGGCCACTACTACTTTGCTAAAAATCTTTGAACACCTCTCAATTACATCCTTATGTCCCTCCGTCAATGGATCATATGTTCCAGGGCATAATGCTATTTTTTCCATATTGGATCCTGTCTCTTAATTTTAAAAAGGAGATAGGTAAACTACTTCTTTATCTCCAAAATGTGATTGCTTGATGTTTCTCAAATTTTCCGTTTCTTTTTTGATATCTTTTTTGAAAAAATATTCATATACTATCAGCGTATCGGCCCTCGTAATCTTTTTTTCTGATAAGATGTTAAATATTCCCCTCATTATACCACTTTCAATTCTGTATGGAGGGTCTATAAAAATAATATCCCACCCGGGACCTGTATAAGATCGCAAAAAATCCGGGGCTTCGCTTCTGATTATTTTATATTTTTCATCCTCGATTTTTAAGCAGTTGACATTATAGCTTATAAGCTTGATTGATTCAAAACTATTGTCAACAAAAAATACAAAGCTGCAGTTTCTGCTCAAGGATTCGATTCCCAGCGAACCCGTTCCGGCAAACAGGTCCAGTACATTTGCCCCTTCTATTCTGCTTCCGACAACATTGAAGATGCTTTCTTTTACGTTATCTAAAGTGGGTCTGATCTTATAATCAGATGGAGGTTTTAACTTTCTGCTCTTGTATTTACCGGAAATAACTCTAATAGCTCATCACCATATAAAAAATTATTCAATTGAAAATATATAAGGATATAAGGGCTGCTCACCCTTATGTACTTCTATGTCCAACCTGGGAAAATATTTTTTAATCTTTTTTTTAATACTCTCGGTATCTTCCGATTTATTATCCTTACCCGTATAAAAAGTGATGACTTCCTCAGTGGAATCTGAAATATCTCTTATAAGGTCGACAGTTGCATCAACAACGTTATCGGATATTACTCTGACTTTACCATTCGAAAGTCCTATATATTCTCCCCTTTTTATCTCTCCAACCATAAGATTTGCATCTCTGACTGCCCGGGTCACCTCTCCGTCTTTAGTTTTATTAGCAGCTTCTTCCATATTGGATATATTTTCTTCCATGCCTGCGTCAGGATTATACCGGAGTACTGCCGATATCCCTGCCGGTATGCTTCTTGTGGATATTACATAAATACTTTTTTTCCTGACGATTTTTTTCGCCTGATTTGCCGTCAGTATGATGTTTTTATTATTTGGAAATATAATGACTTCGGAAGCTTCGGTACTGTTTATGGCCTTTACTATATCGTATGTTGACGGATTCATGCTTTGCCCGCCGCTTACGATAATATCCACCCCGATACTTTTAAACACTCCCTCCAGCCCTTCACCGTTTACTACTGCTATAAGAGTCCTTCTTTCTTCTGGCTTCTCCGGGACCGTTTCTTCTTTTCCTGCCGCTTCGTTTCTTTGATCCTCCATATTGTTGATCTGGATATCGTGAAGTGTGCCTTCATGGAGCGCTCTCCTCAGAACTTTATGGGGATGATTTGTGTGTACGTGTATCTTGACCACATTTTCATTACCGACTACAAGTGCGCTGTCCCCAAAGCTTTCAATTCTTTCCCTCAATCTCTCTATATCTATGTTGCTGCCTTTTAATATGAATTCTGTGCAGTAAGTATATTTAATCTCGTAACTTCTCTTTACTTCCTTCAGGCTATCGCTTTCTGCGCCGGGTAAATTTATCCCCGATCCGCTTCCCGGATTATTGCCTTTTGACTTATTGCCGCTCTTGCTGCTACTGCTGTTCGGTCCGGAAGATTCACTCTCTCCTACTTTTATGCGCGATCTCTCTAATCTTTTATTTATGCTGCCAATTTCTGTAAGAGCTTTTTTCGTTCCAACAAGTATATCCAGGATCCCCTGTGCTCCGGCATCGACCACACCTGCTTTTTTAAGGACAGGCAGAAGAAAAGTGGTTCTTTCAACGGATTTTTCGGCTTCTAAAATAATTTTATCCAAAAGTTCGGTCAGCTCTATTTTATCGGTATCACTGGTTGAATCATAAACAAATTCACAAATATCTTTTATGGCCGTGAGCATGGTTCCTTCGGTCGGATCCTGCACGGACTCATAGGCCAGATTCCTTGAGGATTTCAATGCCTCTCTTATTACTTCTATGCTGACGCTGTCATATTTTATTATAATATCAAAAAAACCCTTAAGTATTTGAGATAATATCACGCCGGAATTTCCTCTGGCTCCCATCAATGCTCCGAATGAAGCTTTTTCCAGAACACTTTTTACGGAAAAATCATTGATCTTTGACAGTTCTTCCCTTATTGAATTTAAAGTAAGCAGCATATTGGTACCGGTGTCCCCGTCAGGGACAGGGAACACATTCATATCATTAATCTTTGCTTCATTTTCCTTAAAATTTTCTATTATGATATCAACGACTTTTTTTAAATCCCTGTCATTTATTTTATTAACCATATCTCTCACCGTTTTCAGGATCAAAACATTAAATATTTTTATATTCTATATCAGAACCTGCTACATTTCTATTTAATTAATACTGCACTTCAAAACTCCGATATTTTCTATATTCCTTAAGACTTCACTTATTAAAAAATGTTTCTATTTTTACATATGATTACTTTTTATATCTACTTTCCGATTCACCTTGAAAAGTAAGCAATAAAATGCTAATATTCCTTCCTGGTCCATATATTAATTAAAATAACTATTCTCCGGGACTTAGTATTTTAAAAACATAAAGGAGAATGCAGGAGAAAAAAATGTCCAGATTATGCGAAATTTGCGGTAAAAAAACATCTTTTGGAAATAATGTCAGTCATTCACATAAAAAAACCAGAAGAATCTTTAAACCTAATATACATAAGACCAGGGTCGAATATGAGGGTCAGGTAAAGACTATGAATATCTGCACCGGCTGCCTGTCTTCCGGCAATGTTAAAAAAATAGTTTAAAGTTCAATCTCAAGATAAGATTCGTTTATTTTATACCCCATCTTCCTATACAATCCATGGCCGAACCGTGAAGCATGAAGGCCTATCCTTCTGACATCTTTGCTCCTGGCATATTCATGCAAGTGTTCCATGATCTTTTTAGCAATACCCTTGCCTCTATGTTCGGCATCTACATAGATGTTTAAGATATAAGCGTGCAGATTTATCCTGTGTCTGGGATTTGGCGGTCTATCCTCCAGTAATATGGTCCCACATCCAACAGCTTTCTTATCAATAAATGCAATAATGCTGTAATGGTTCTTGTTGCCTATCTCGTCCAGGTAATAGCGGGTACACCTCCCGACAATCTCAGCCTTTCTTTCACTCAGATTGTCTTCCTGAAATATATCGTCAAACATTCTGAAACGATACTCAGCCAGAATAGCAGCATCTTTCTTTTCTGCTTTTTTAAAATATAGCTCATCCATGTTTATAGACTGTATTTATTCTATTAAAACTTATGGCATGCGAATGATTTACAAATAATCCTATGCTACCGCCTTTCTCAATTGGAGTAAAGGTTTGGTTTATAAAAATTCACGACTTTCAAAAAAACTTTATAATTTTTTTAAAAGACTACAGGCAAAACCGGCTTCACTTTTAAAATAATATGGCATAATTTCCGGACAGGTTTTTTTATTTTTCCACATCACATTATCTTTTGAATATAAAACCGGTATCAACCCGTCCGGAATTTCAGGCTTATCAATTATATATTTCCCCTTAAATTCTTTCAAAAACCGTTCTATTACCTGTTGATTTTCTATGGGTGAAAGTGTACATGTGTAAAAAATTATTCTTCCTCCGGTTTTTAAATAAGTATCACAATTCGCGATCATCTTAAATGAAAGCTCCGAAAGCCGCACCAGATCATCCATCTTCTTATTGTATTTTGCATCAGGATTCTTGGAAATAGTTCCAAAAGCGCTGCAGGGTGCATCGATTAAAATTTTATCGAAATAGCCGGCATAATTATCAGATGCCCCTTTAACTGCACATGGGCTTCCAAAGCTTTTATTATTCCCGGTGTCTCCGAACTTTTTTAAAAAACAGGGCCTGGTTGCATCTGTTTCTATGAGTTTTACATTTTTTATATTTAATCTTTTAAGATTATCCTCCAATATTTTTAACCTCTTTTTGCTTATATCAATTGCAATTACTTCTCCGCCCTCCCCGGCCAATTCAGACATATATATTGCTTTGCCTCCCGGTGCGGCGCAAGTATCAAGTATTTTTTCATCCTCCCGTGGATTTATAAAATATCTTACTGCTATCTGAGAAGACAGGTCCTGGACCGAAATAAGTCCTTTCCTGTATATATCAGTTTCTGAAATATCGGCAACGCTTGATACTTCTACGGAACCGGGCAATATTTCATTATGAGATACGATTGGCTTTATGCCGGACTCTTTCAGTACCTCTTCTCCGGTGATTTTACCTTTATTGAATCTTAGATAAGTATGCGGATTTTCATTAAGCGACCTGCAGATAAGAGTAGTTTTTTCTATCCCATACCACCCGGCCCAGTATCTTATCAGCCAGTCAGGATAGGAATATTTAATGCTGATCCGGCCGGTTTCGTTTTTTATAAGCCTGTTAATCTCTCCGTTTGCGAATGAATCTACGTCAGGAATTGAACTTATTTTGCGAAGTATTGCATTTACAAATTTAGAGGATGATATTGAAGCGTTTTTCCTGGCTAACCCTGTACTTTCATCTACTATTGAATAAGACGGAATTTTATCCATATGCATCAGCTGATAAATTCCCATGCGCAGAATATTTATTACTGTAAAATCGATATCCTTTATATCCCTATCTGAAAATAAAGAAATAACAAAATCGATTTTCAAGTAATATCTTACCGTGCCCTTGGCGATATTAAAAATAAAGCGCCTGTCAAGTCCGTATAATTCGTAAATTTCAAAGAAACTGTTTATTATATCTTTTAATGATTTTCTTTCTTTGAAATATTGAATCAGGATAAGCAGAGCAACTCTACGCGGGTTGATACCGGTTCTTTTCCCGTTTCTTTTTTTGGTTCTTTTTTCATTCAAAACTCTCACCGGCCTCGAGCCTGTATCCGTTGATAAAATCAACTGAAGACATTATCTTTTTACCCTGCGGCTGCAGCAGCTCTATTTTTACGGTTTCATTATTGTTACATCTGACAAGGATTCCTGTTTTTTTATCAGCTGCAAGTATGAGACCGTTTTTCTTATTTTTATCAATCCCTGATTTATCGATCTTGAAATTATCCGGATAGGCATTGACTTGTGAACCATTTAATACAGCTGCCTTAAGTACTTTGATCCTTAAACCTTTCCGGATAAAATAAGCCCCCGGCTTCGGGCTAAATGCCCTGATCCTGTTTACTATTTTCTCTGCGCCGCTGTCCCAGTTTATCTTAAGGTCATCTTTTGTGATTTTATAACTAAAAGTAGCATTTTTCTCATCCTGCGGATATGGCTTTATCTTTTCGATTTCCGCAAGGTCGAGCACTTTAATAAGAAGAAGCTTTCCGAATTCTACCGATTTTCTCTCCAGACTGTCCAGGTTATCATCTATTTCTATTTCGAACTTTATCTGTTCATATATTCCGCCTTTATCCACTTCCGGTATCACCTCGATTATACTGACTCCTCCTTCTTTGTCTCCGTTCAGCAGTGTGCTTACAATAGGTGTGGGGCCCCTGTATTTCGGAAGAAGCGAAGGGTGCACATTGAACCACAGGGCATCTGTCAGCTCAAACAATTTTCCGGGAAATATCTTTCCAAAAGAGGCTACAACTACTGCGTCAGGCTCCAATCCGGCAAACCTATCGAAAAAACTACCGTCAAACTTTTCTATTTGTACAAAGTCGAGCCCAAGTTCCGCGGCTTTATTTTTTACGACATTCGGAGCGGTCTTTCTTCCCCTGCCCGCAGGCTTATCGGTAGTGGTTACAACCAGTAACACGTTATGTTTTGATTTATATATTTCTTCCAGGAATGGTACCGAAAATTCGGAAGAACCAAAAAATAATATTTTCAAAGAAGTCTCCTTATTTTGCAATATTTGATTTGATCTCGTTGATCTTTGCAA
Organism: Actinomycetota bacterium; assembly: GCA_028717265.1. Classification (GTDB taxonomy): domain Bacteria; phylum Actinomycetota; class Humimicrobiia; order Humimicrobiales; family Humimicrobiaceae; genus Hydromicrobium. The sequence goes on along the minus strand of JAQUOE010000016.1, from coordinate 10,760 downwards.
GCAGTTCTCTTCTTGATTTCCGGTCAAGACGATCTATGAATAATATGCCATCCAGATGATCGACTTCGTGCTGAAACACCCTTGCCAGCAAATCTTCAGCTACAATTACGACATCATTGCCTTTGGGATCTTTTGCCTTTACTTTGACTTTTGAAAATCTATTTACATTGAAATCTTTTATGGAATAAATACTCAGGCATCCTTCATTACTCTCTATTTTCTTCCTGTCAAGGACTTTTATTTCCGGATTTACAAATACTTTGATCCTGTCATTAAAATTAACAGCGATAACTCTCCTGGTTATGCCTATCTGCGGAGCAGCAAGACCCACCGCACCTTCTTCTTTTAATGTGTCAACCATGTCTCTGACAAGACTGTCAAGCTTATCCGTATTTTCCACTTTTTTACTTTTTTCTCTTAAAACCGGATCGCCTATTTTTCTGATTCCTTTTACTGCCATTTCATACCTTTCCCATTAAGCCTTTCCAAATTTAAAGGATCCATACCGGATCCACATCTATAATTATCTTATTTTCTCCGGATTTTTTGAATCTTTTTAATATTCCTGCCAGTGTTTCATTTAAAGAGTCCATATTTCCGGATTTTATTATTATATGCCATCTGTAAAACGAATTTATTTTATTAAATGGTGCTGGCGCGGGCCCGAGTATACTGCAGCAATCACCGGCGGCTCCGCTTATCCTCCTAAAGAATCCTCCTGCATCTTTTTTTACTTTATTCTCATCTTTTCCAGAAATTATAATATTTATCAAATTGGAAAAAGGAGGATACTTCAATTCCTTTCTGTTTTCCAGTTCCTGCCGGTAAAATGATTCATAATCATTTGCAAGTATGTTTTCTATGATACTGCTTTCGGGATTATAGGTCTGGATTATTACCCTGCCTTTCTTTTTCTTCCTTCCTGCTCTTCCGGATACCTGAGTCATAAGCTGATAAACCCTTTCGTTCATATGATAATCCGGAAGCACAAGCATGCTGTCGCAATTGATGATACCCACCAGTGTGACATCTTCAATATCGAGCCCCTTGGCTATCATCTGTGTGCCTATGAGAATCGAACCTCCCGGAGAGATGAACTTCTTCAGTATCTCCTGGTGCGATTTCTTTTTTACTGTCACGTCCGAATCCATTCTGAGCACAGATGTATCTTTAAATCTCATCTGAAGCTTCGACTGGACCCTTTGTATTCCGGTACCATATAAAAAGATATTGTCCGCACCGCAAACGGGGCATTTCCCGTCGTAATCTTGCTCTCTGCCGCAGTGGTGGCATACCAGTTTTCCGGGATCGCTGTGGTAACTATAGGAAAGATCACATGCCGGGCATCTGGGGACATTACCGCATTTATTGCATATTACAAAGTTGCTGTATCCCCTTTTATTTAAAAATATGATTACTTTATTGTTTTTATCAAGCTCTTCTCTTATGGCCGTAAAGAGCCTTCCTGTAATAACCGGATCCTCTCTCAGGCGGTCCGTTTTTTTAAGATCGATTATCTCTATTTCCGGAAAGTCCGTACTCTGCGCCTTTACCGGAACCCTGAGCAGGGTAAAATCATCTTCTATCTCTGCCCTGTATCTTGTTACCAGATCCGGTGTGGCACTGCCCATGACCACGGGTATTTCCAGTATCTCTCCCAGCTTAATTGCCACATCCTGTGTATTATACCTGACCCGGGTTCCTTCTTTATAAGACGGGTCGTGTTCCTCGTCGAGTATTATTATTCCGATCATATCCAGAGGAGTAAAAATCGAGGATCTGGTCCCAATAACTATATCAAATTCTCCGTTCCATATATCAAGCCATCTTTCATATCTTTCAGCACCATTCATATTCGAATGATATACACAGACCCTGGATCCAAACTCTGACTCGAACCTTGAAAAAAGCTGCGGGGTCAAAGAGATCTCCGGCGTAAGGATAAGTGCCTTTTTCCCGCAGTCAAGAATCTTTTTGCAGGCAGCAATATAAATATCGGTTTTTCCACTGCCCGTAACACCTTCGATCAGGAATTTGTGAAAAACTTTTTTATTTATGGCATCTTCTATGCTCAGCAATGCTTTTTTTTGGTAAGAATTCAGGACTATATTTTTTTTCTCCGGGGTTTTATCCGTTTCGTAATCATACCTGAAATCACGCTTCTGCCTTTTTTTAATTACGGTTATGATATTTCTCTTTGCAAGCGAGGCAATACTGGCATTGCCCGAACCGGTATCTTTCATCAATCTCTCTTTTGATACTTCTCCGTGCAAAGCCAAATAATCGACGACTTTTTTCTTTGAATGATTTTTTTTCCAGTTTATCTTATCTTTTACCTGCCTGTATACATCCTCATTCATGATTATGTAATCCTTATATTTGAATTTTATAGCTGAGCCACCGGCTACATACCCTGATTTTCCTCCGGGGGGAAGAAAAAACTTGAAAACACTTCCGATAGGCTGGATATAATACCTGCTGATCCAGTTTATAAGCTCCAGTCTTTGCTGATCGAATACCGGCTTCACATCTGCTACGGCTGCAATATCTTTTATTTCTTTTTCTTCGAGTTCGGAATTATCTTTCGTTTTTACGATATAACCGGTCTCTAACCTATTTTTGAATGGAACCCTGACCACTTTTCCGATACTGATGTCCGGGGATAAATCAGCGGGTATTCTATAATCAAAGGCATGATCGATGTCAAAGGTTCTTATGTCTACATAAACCTCTGCATATTTGTTATTTCTGACCATTTATATTAAAGAATTATTTGAGGCCCAGAAAACTCTGGATCTCCTCAACTTTATCCAGCTTTTCCCAGGTGAAGTCTCTATCATGTCTTCCGAAGTGTCCATAAGCCGCAGTCTTTCTGTAGATGGGCCTTAACAGATTCAAATTCCTGATAATTGCTGCGGGCCTCAGATCAAATATTTCCACTACCGCTTTTTGAATTTTTTTAACATCCACCTTTTCGGTGCCGAACGTTTCTACCATGACCGATATTGGGTGTGATACGCCTATTGCATAAGCTGCTTCTATCTCTACTTTTTCAGCGGCTCCGCTCGCTACCAGATTCTTTGCAACATGCCTCAAAGCATAGGCAGCTGACCTGTCGACTTTAGAAGGATCTTTCCCGGAAAAGCTGCCTCCTCCATGTCTTGCCATTCCGCCATACGTATCCACGATTAATTTCCTCCCGGTAACTCCCGTATCGCCCATGGGGCCGCCTATCGTAAATTCTCCCGTAGGATTTACATATAACTTTAAATCTTTACTTAAATATTGCTCAGGGATTATAGGTTTTATTACAAATTCGCTCATATCCGGTTTTATCTGGGATTCTACGTCTATACCGGGAGCATGCTGTGCCGCTATCACGATGGTCTCTACCGAAACCGGCTTTCCGTCTTCATATTTTACCGTCAATTGGGTTTTACCGTCGGGTCTCAGGTATGGCAGTATTCCGGCTTTTCTGACTTCGGACAGACGGTGGGCAAGCTTGTGCGCAAATTGAATAGGAAAAGGCATAAGTTCTTCGGTTTCATTAGTAGCATAACCAAACATCATGCCCTGGTCCCCGGCACCCTGACTATCGAGCTCACTTTCATATCCGTTTCCGGATCTGGCTTCATAGGCATTATTGACACCCTTCGATATATTAGGAGACTGCTTGCCAATTGTAGTAATCACGCCGCAGGTTTCATAGTCAAAGCCGTATTTCGCTCTTGTATATCCGATATTCTTAACCACCTCTCTTACGATATCCTGTATCTCCACATAAGTAGAAGTGGTGACTTCACCTGCCACTATTACGATCCCGGTTTTAAGTAAAGTTTCTATGGCTGTTCTGCATCCTGGATCCTCGGCAATAATAGCATCAAGAATGGCATCGGAAATTTGATCAGCCATTTTATCCGGATGCCCTTCGGTAACCGATTCCGAAGTAAATAAAAAATCCTGTTTCTTTGTCATTGTTCCTCCTATTGATTCTTTACAGCATCTAAATTTTTTACAATTTCATCCCAGATCCCTCTGGCAATAATTCTCTTCTTATCCCTGGCAAGTTTTTTCACGGATCCATCCTGTCTTACCAGGTCAACCTCGTTATAATCGCTGCCCATACCGATACTTTTTGTGGAAATATCATTACCGACAATCATATCGATATTTCTGCCTTTTAATTTATCCTTCACGGCTTCGATACTATAATCGGTCTCAGCAGCAAAACCAACGAGGTACTGATCTTTCTTCTTTTTTTCAGCCAGCAGTTCCAGGATATTCTCATTTTCTTTGAACTTTATTTTGGATAATATATCATCTTTCTTCTTTAACTTAAAATTATATTTTTTAACCGGAACGATATCGCTTACGGCGGCTGCCATCATAACGATATCGCTGTCTTTCAGATATTCAAGAAGAGCTCTTTTCATCCCTGCGGTATCGCCCGCATATACAATCTTTATACCGTATGGTTTTAAGGATTTCTCTGCGGCGCTTACAAGAATCACTTCTTTTGCGCCTCTGGAACGGGCCTCTTCGGCTAAAGCATAACCCATTTTCCCGCTGGATCTATTCGATATGAATCTTACCGGATCGATAAATTCTTTTGTGCCCCCGGCAGTAATAAGAATATTTTTACCCTTGAGATCAGATTTATATTTTAAAAGTTCTCCCAGCCTTTCGATAATTATATCTTCATCTTCCATCCTTCCCGGACCTTCCTCGCCGCAGGCGAGCTTACCGCTTGCAGGACCCACAAAAAAATATTTCCCGCTTTCCTTCAAATGATTTATATTTTGTTGAATCACAGGATCGAGATACATGCTTTCATTCATGGCCGGGGCGACAAGTACGGGGCAGGTAGCGGAAATTGCCGATGTTGTCAGGAAATTATCGCCTACTCCATAAGATAACTTCGAGATTACATCAGCTGATGCAGGCGCAATTAAAAAAACATCGGCACTGTGAGAAAGTGAAATATGATAAATTTTTTTCTGATTCTCAAACTGGTCCACTACTGTCTTATTTCCGGAAATTGAACTCAGAGTAAGCGGAGCTATAAAATTAAGGGCATTGGGTGTCATAACCGGTATCACCCCGGCACCCATACCTGTAAGTTTGCTGCAGATATAAGCTGCTTTATAAGCGGCAATAGATGCAGTGATTCCCAGAATTATTTTCTTTTTAGAAAATACTGATTTGTTCAGGGACAAAATTATTCGGATTCCTTCTTCTTCATTTCGAAAGTAACTTTTTCTTCTTTTATTTCATTAAAGGCAATCTCAAGCGGGTCATGAGATTCCACATCCACCAGAGGTTTTATTACGCTTATCCTCTCCATATTTTTTTGTGCGGAAAGATATTCTCCAAGTTCTCTTGCTCTTTTGGCCGCGGCTATGCACAATTTGTATTTGCTATCTATGCTCTTTTTATATTCATCTATATATTGGACTTTCATTTGAAATTATTCCCTTCCTTTTTGAGAATTTAGAACCTTTTTTAAATTAAGCAAAGCCTCATTATAATTATTATTAACGATTATGCAATCATAATGTTTCATATGATCCAGTTCGCGCGTTGCGATCGCGAGTCTTCTCTTCATCTCTTCGGAACTATCGGCTCCTCTTTTTCTGATCCTTTCTTCCAGGTCCTTCAACGAAGATGTAGTGATAAAGATGAGGTATGTCTCTTTTATTTTCTCTGCTACCTGCATGGCACCCTGCACATCTATTACAAGTATCACATTTTTACCTTTATCCAGATTCTCGTTTACGAAATCTTTTGGCGTACCATACTGATAACCCGCATAGGAGGCCCATTCAAGAAGCATATCTTTCTCTATAAGCCTATCGAACTCATCTTTGCTTATAAAATGATACTGATTGCCGCTGACTTCATCCCCTCGTCCGGGTCTTGTGGTAACGGAAACCGATCTTACGAAATCATTGAGTTCATTTATAATATCGCTTACAAGACTGCTTTTTCCTGATCCCGAGGGTCCTGAGACAATAAATAATTTTCCTCTATTTGACATAAATTATAGAAAGTTCAACTGTCTAAACTATTTTAAAAAAGCGGTTAAAGCTGAGTTTTTGATTCTTGCCGAGTCCGCCCACTTTTTTATTGGGGCTTATTTTTAAATCTTTTAGAATTTTTAAGGCATTTACTTTACCGTTCCCCGGGAGTGAGCTGACAAGATCTATGACTTTCATATTTATTATATACTTCTTAAAAAGCTTCCCATCTTTGAAAAGTGAGCTAATCTCCGTCTTTCCCTTCTTTAGCAGTCCTTTTATTTCTGCTCTCTTTTTTCTCACCTCAAGGGCTGCTTTCAGGCCCTTTCTTCTATCCGTATCACTTAAATTATTTAAAGTCATGAAGCCCCCACAGACGATAAAAAATTAGATATATTAAAGTATATAAATATATGTATTTAATATCAATATAATATCAATATTTTTTTTAAGATCATCCTTTATTTTTTCTTGCTGCCGGGGTAAACAAGCGGCTGATTTTCTCTGCAGAGCCTGCACGCGGAAGGTTCATATTTTTCGATCTCAAGCTTGATCAAATAATAATATGGGTATTCGAATTCCGGTTTTTCCGAACGATCGACAATACTTATAACGGCTTTTACATCTGCCTTATTTTCTCTGCATATTTCTATTACTTCCTTTACCGATCCTCCGGTTGTAATGACATCCTCGGCAATAATGACTTTGCTGCCCGGGTCCATCTCAAATCCTCGCCTCAGCTCCATCCTATCAGTTTTTCTCTCGGTAAATATCATCCGGCACCCTGAAGCATAAGCAAGCATATATCCCCAGAGTATGCCTCCTATTGCCGGAGACACCACTGCATCTATGCTGCCTGTATCAATATCTTTTTTTACTATATCAAGAGCCCTGCGGGCGAGCTTAAGTGCGGTATCGGGATACTGCAAAAGGCGCGCACACTGGAGATAATAATTGCTGTGGTAGCCGGAAGTCAACTTAAAATGTCCCTCCATTATCGATCCCGTATCCTTAAGCATACTGTAAACATCAAGCCCCTCAACCTGATTTATTATCTTAAGCATTGCTTATGGCCCTTTCTATTTCTCTCAGATATAAATCTACTGTTTTACCGATATCTTTACTTGTTGTAATTGGACGGCCCACTACAATAAGATCAGCACCCTTTAATATTGCCTCCGCGGGAGTGCTTATCCTTTTCTGATCTCCTTTTGCATCTCTTGGTAATCTGATACCCGGGGTCGCGATATAGAAACCGGGACCGAATTTTTTCCTTATTTCCTCCACTTCGTTTGGCGAACACACCACTCCATCCATTCCCGCGTCGAGTGCAATTTTAGTCAAATTCAAAACAGAGTGATAAAAATCTTCCTTAAATCCGAGAGCCTTAAGATCACCGTCATCAAGGCTGGTAAGAATAGTTACGCCAAAAAGTAGAGGTCCGGATATAGCATTTGCTTTTGCCTGTTCTTCCAGTGTTTCCCTGGTTTCCTTAAGCATTTGCATTCCTCCGAGAGTATGTACCGTCACTGCACTTACACCAAGATCCCCTATGGCTCTTGCAGCCTTACTGACCGTATTGGGTATATCCATTAGTTTCGCATCAAGCATCACTTTATATCCAAAACTTTTTGCGGTCTTAATTATCTCAGGCCCTGTACTGTATATTAATTCCAGGCCTATTTTCAAAGTGGAAACCTTTCCCCCGACCATCTTACATAAACTTACAACATCACTTTTTTTGCTGGTATCCACACTTATTATCAGCCTGTCTTCCGGTAAAAGTTTTTTACCTTTCAAGTTCTGATCCTCCCGATCACTTCATTGATATCGTAAATCTTTCTCGATTCGAGATAATTTCTTAAACCCTCTATTATCCTTTTTCCGGCATCATATTGTATGAAGTTTACAGTGCCTATGCCTACTGCACCGGCACCGGCCACCAGAAATTCAAGAGCGTCCTCCCAGTTAAAAATACCGCCCATTCCGATTACCGGCAATATTTTTTCACGCGCCAGAGAGTACACTTTTGCGAGAGCAATCGGCTTTATTGCGGGACCCGAAAGACCGCCCAGGATATTGCCCAATCCCGGCCTGAATGTCTTTATATCCACGGCCATACCAACAACGGTATTGATGATCGATACTGCCTGTGCCCCCCCCTCTCTTGCGGCCGCTGCAGCTTCGATTATATTATCCTGATTGGGGCTCAGCTTTGCTATAACCGGAATGTTTAAAATATTCACAACCGACCCTACTATTTCCCTGACTTCACCCGGGACGGCACTGAATGCCATTCCTCCTTTTTTAATATTGGGACATGAAAGGTTAAGTTCCACAGCGGTAATTTTTTCCCTGATGTCTTCGATTTTTAAAATCCTGTATGCTATTTTGTCGAACTCCCGCAGATCCTGTCCGAATATGCTCAGTATGATTTTTATTCCCAGTTTCTCAGCCCCGGGCAGATGTTTTTTTATAAATGCATCTATTCCATCATTTTGAAGTCCTATGGAATTAAGTACACCGGCAGCAGTTTCATAAATCCTTGGCGGAGGATTCCCCTCCATGGGTTCCAGCGAGTAACTCTTAGTGGTCACCGCTCCCAGAACGGCAGTATTGTAAAAATTATTATATTCCACTCCGCAGCCAAAGGTACCCGAACATGCAATTACCGGATTATCCAGTTTTATTTTTCCCAGCTTAACGGATAAATTGATTCCGTTTCCCGATCTTGTTATTTCATCCGAAAACAGGCTTTTCTGCTCAGTCAAAAAGCACCTCCCCCAGATTGAAGGCCGGCCCGTCCTCACAGACCTTCTGGTAAGAAAATCCTTTGCCGCCTTTTTTGATTCTGACAACGCACCCGCCACAGACTCCTACGCCGCACGCCATTTTTTCTTCAAGAAACGCGGTTACTTTATTTTTTTTATTCTTATAAATATTTTGCAGAGTTTTAAGCATATCACAGGGCCCGCAGCAATAAATATCGTAATTTTCGAACGTTTTTAAATTTTCCCATATGTAATCGGAAACCAGGCCCTTTTCTCCCCAGGAGCCGTCTTCGGTCATCACGGCATAATTTATTTTTAGCCTGATCAAATCTTTTTCCCACCTCAAAAAAGCATTATCCTTGAATCCTGCCGCGAAAAATACATTATTTTTTATTCTAACGGCAATCCTGGCAATAAGATGCAGCGGAGCTATACCTATACCGCCTCCGATAAGAAGCACATTTGCTCCGGCGCCGGTCAGGTCCACTGGTTTCCCAAGAGGACCTGCAAAATCCAGCATGTCTCCCTGTTCCAGCAGCGAGAGAAACCTGGTTCCCCTTCCCCTTAAGAGATATAATATCGAAAAAACATTGAATTTTTTTTCGATATCGAAAATAGCAAAAGGTCTTCTCAGGAATGGGTCCAGCGATCCATCATAAGAGCATTTCACATTTACAAACTGACCCGCCTGCGCATTATTGCATATATACGGCGAAAAAACTTCTATTCTGTAAAGATTGTCGCCATATCTTTCATTAGACAATATTTCTCCGCTTAAAAGTTTCATTTAGTAGTATTCCTGTATAGGTTTAACCCTGACTTTAGAGTTGTATTTCATTTCCTTTATCCCCTGGACCAGAGCAAGAGCCCCGGAAATCGTAGTAACCGAAGGCACATTATGAAGGACCGCAGCGGTTCTCAGATAATATCCGTCGCTTCTGGCAATGCTTCCCTCCGGAGTATTTATAATAAGATCTATCTCCCCGTTTTTTATCATATCCAGAACATTTGGTCTTCCTTCTCTGATCTTCGGAACCTTCTGGCATTTGATTCCTTTTTCTTCCAGCGTATCACCGGTCCCTGTGGTCGAGATTATATTAAAACCGAACTGTGCCAGTTTCCCGGCTATTCCGATTATATCATCCTTGTCTTTATCATTAACACTAATAAAAACCGATCCCGAAACCGGAAATACCTGGTTGGTAGCGATCTGGGTCTTGGCAAATGCAACCCCAAAACTGCTGTCTATTCCCATCACCTCTCCGGTAGATTTCATCTCCGGGCCCAGAATGGTATCCACACCAGGGAATCTATTAAAGGGCAGAACCGCTTCCTTAATACTATAATATTTTAGCGATATGGGATCGACTCTTTTGAAGTCCATACTCTTTAATTTCATGCCGGTCATCACAAGTGCGGCTATCTTTGCAAGGGGAATACCGATGGATTTGCTTACGAACGGAACCGTACGCGAAGCACGGGGATTAGCTTCCAGTACATAAACCACGGAATCTTTTATGGCATACTGGATGTTGATCAGCCCCACGACTTTAAGTTCTTTTGCCATCCGGTAGGTGTAGTCTTTGATCACTTCTATTATTTTTTTACTTAATGTAAAAGGCGGCAGTACACAGGCACTGTCACCCGAATGTATTCCCGCCTCTTCTATGTGTTCCATGATCCCGCCGATAAATAATTCTTCTCCGTCATAAATTGCATCGACGTCGACCTCGATTGCCCGCTCCAGAAACTTATCGATAAGAACCGGCCTGTCGTTTGATACCACTGTCGCATTCCTGACATAATCCATAAGAGTTTTGTCATTATAGACTATATTCATGGCCCTTCCCCCCAGCACATAAGAGGGCCTTACCAGCACCGGATAATCTATTCTTCCGGCTATCTTTATTGCCTCATCCACATTCATGGCGGTTCCATTTTCGGCCTGGGGAATATTAAATTTCTCAAGCAT
>JAQUOE010000015.1 GCA_028717265.1 Actinomycetota bacterium | reverse complement strand
CTTCATCCTTCACACGGTGTCGCTGCGTCAGGCTTTCGCCCATTGCGCAATATTCCCTACTGCTGCCTCCCGTAGGAGTCTGGGCCGTATCTCAGTCCCAGTGTGGCCGATCACCCTCTCAGGCCGGCTACCCATCATAGCCTTGGTAAGCCGTTACCTTACCAACAAGCTAATAGGACGCAGGCTCATCCTGAAGCAGAAGCCTTGCGGCTACCTTTGTTATATTAATCATGCGAAAAATATAAAGTATTCAGTATTAGCTTCCCTTTCGGAAAGTTATCCTAATCTCCAGGGCAGATTACCTACGCGTTACTCACCCGTTCGCCACTGGCTTTGCAAAAGTATTGCTACTCTCGCATTGCCCGTTTGACTTGCATGTATTATGCACACCGTTAGCGTTAGTCCTGAGCCAGGATCAAACTCTCAATAAAAATTAACATTTGAAATAACTTGCTCAAAGAACTTACACTATTTAGTTTTCAAAGAACATGAAAATAACTGACAGAAAATACCACACTAAATCCTGGTTGTCAATTAAAATATAAAAGAAGTTCTTAGTAAGAATGAAACCTACTATAACACTTATATAGCGTAGTAGATTATAGCATTAAAGCGGCACAAGTCAATAGATTTATACGGATATCTGATTTGCTGATCATATTGTTATTCGATAATGTCCTTACCTTCATTTTATTCAGGAAAATGACACTTTTATATTAAAAGAGGATAAAAATAGCAATAATAAGAAAGACTGCCGGACTCAAATCTTTTCTTTTTCAATTTCCTCTTTTTTGATCTTCTTTTCCGTGTCTTTCCTTTTCGTCTTACTGCTATCAAGATTCAGCATTTCTTTGACTTTTTCTTCGATTTCATCCATCACTTTAGTGTTTTGAGCCAGAAACATTTTTGCGTTCTCTCTGCCCTGCCCGATTCGTTCACCTTTATATGAATACCAGGATCCGCTTTTCTCCAGAACTCCAAGTTCGGTACCTACATCAACAACACTTCCTTCTCTGGATATGCCTCTTCCGTACATTATGTCAAATTCGGCACTTTTAAACGGAGGGGCCACTTTATTTTTTACCACTTTTGCTCTGACCCTGTTTCCGATTGCTTCCGTGCCGCTTTTAATGCTGTCAACTCTTCTGATATCTATCCTCACCGATGAATAAAATTTCAAAGCCCTGCCGCCTGGCGTCACTTCCGGATTACCAAACATGACACCTATTTTTTCTCTGAGTTGATTAATAAAAACTACTGAAGTATGGGTTCTATTTACGACTCCTGTTATTTTTCTTAAAGCCTGTGACATAAGTCTCGCCTGTAGTCCGACATGGGAATCTCCTATTTCGCCTTCCAGCTCAGCCTTTGGCACAAGAGCGGCAACCGAGTCGATTACTATTACATCCAGCGCCCCGCTCTTAAGTAAAATCTCGCAAATTTCGAGTGCCTGCTCTCCATTATCCGGCTGAGACAGCAGAAGCTCTTCGACATTTACACCCAGATTTCTGGCATAACCAGGGTCCAGAGCATGTTCGGCATCTATGAAAGCCGCTATGCCGCCTTCTTTCTGGGCACTGGCAATGATATGCAAAGCAAGTGTCGTTTTTCCTGATGCTTCCGGCCCAAAAATCTCGGTAACCCTGCCTCTTGGTATTCCGCCTATTCCCAGCGCAATATCAAGTTCCAGAGAATTGGTGGATATATATCCTATATCCGCCAGCGAACTTTTATCGCCCAATTTCATTATGGCACCACCGCCAAATTGCCTTTCAATCTGAGATACTGTGCTTTCTATAATCTTTCCCCTATCCATATTACCCTCCGGTAAACAAATTCAATTAAAATGATAATAAAAAATTCTAAATAATCGCATAAAACGTTCAGGTCTTTACATTATGTGCAATTGTTCATAAGCCTATTTTATCATATTAATAATATTTTTAAATAGCGAATTTTATCAATCAAATATTTCTTATTTCAGATCGAACTTTTCGATTACCGAATATTCCGCTCCATGTGATTTTAATTGGCTTTCGAACAATGTAATATTAGAACAATCGAGTCTCTCTATCTTATCCATTTTATATTCATCAATAAAATTTTCCATGTTTTTTTTATCTTTTATTCTGGCAATCGTAATATGGGGTGAGAACTCTCTTTTCTCTTTTCTTATTTTTATCCTTTCGAGATCGTCTTCCAGCTGCCCGTAAATTTCGGATATCTGTTCTCCTCCGCTTCTGATTTCCAGAAAAATAATCCTTGCATTACGCGGATCGGGAAAAGCATTTATCTTTCCGCTGATTTCATACTTGAATCTGTTAAACTTATCCGCCGTTTCTCTTATGGCTTTCTTTATCTTCTCTATCTTATTTATATTTATATTCCCAAGGAATTTTAATGTTATATGGATATTCGGAGCAGATACTAATTTTATATTTCTGTTCTCCTTAAGCAGAGTTTTCATATGATTGTATACATTATCCTTTATATGCCCGGGAATATCTATAGCTATGAATAATCTTTTTTCAGGTCTTTTTTCACTGTCACTCAAATAAATCTACCTTTCCATTATTTGACTTATGGCTGCCCTGAGTTCGTTAAGTATGAATTGCGCGGTTCTGAACTTTATCTCATATCTTGTGCCCGGAAACCTTTTTTCGAATACTCTTTCAAATCCGGAAGGTCCCAGTATGCAGCAATAAACAAGACCCAATTTGCCGTTTGCCGCTTCCGGACCGGCGTAACCGGTCACACTTAACGCATAATCGGAATCGAATAAATCCCTTACTTTTCTTGCCATGTCCAGACATACTTCTCTGCTTACGGCTCCATGTTTTCCGAGGAGCTCTTTATCGATATCGAGTAATTTCATCTTTGAATAATCCGAATAAGATATAATACTTCCCTGGAAAAATTTTGAACTTCCCGGTGTATCCGTGATAATGCTGCTTATAAGGCCGCCGGTTATGGATTCCGCTACACTGATAGTCAGATTGCCCCCAATCCTCGCTATGGCTTCTTTCAGGTTATCGGAAATCAGAGCATCTTCCTTTCCATAGAAGTATTTTCCAAGCTTATCTGAAATCTCCCCTTCGATCTTCTTTAAATTCATTTGAGCTTCTTTATCGTCCTGCGATTTTGCTACCAGTATTATTTTTATCAAACCCGGATCGGCAGTGATCCCTATCTTCACGCCGATATCTCCCGCTCTGTCAACAATCTCCTTGATCTTTTCTTCTATTTCCGTTTCGCTTATATCGGTAGTGAGTAATGTAGATTTCTTGATTTTAAATACATTATTTTCTAAATCTTTATTTGTTAATCTTCCCTCAAGCAAAGGAATGACGTCCTTTTCGAACATACTTCTCATTTCTTTTGGAACTCCGGGGATGCAGATTATGAATTTATTTCCATCAAGTTCTATTCCAAATCCGGAGGCGCTTCCGATTTCCGGCTTAAAGGGAACAGAACCTTTGGGAATATAAGACTGGCGCAATAACCTGTCAGTGATTTTTCGATCCCTGGTTTTTCTTATAAACTTCAGGCTGGTCACATCAAGATCCCTGTCCCTTATAAGCTTCAGGTTCAAAGCTGACGCTATCGCGCTCCTGGTTACATCGTCATCGGTGGGACCCAGACCTCCTGTTATTATTACAAGATCGCTGAATTGCAGACTGTTCCTCAGCACATTGGATATCTCATCGCAATCATCACCGACGGTATATATATACTTACATTCTATACCCAGTTCAGTGATTCTTTCTGCAATATATCTGGAATTTTCATTTAGTATTAATCCCAGATTTAATTCGGTTCCTATACTTATAATTGACAGGTTCATATTCTTTAGTTCTCAAAAGATCCTTCTAACTTTCTTTTTCTTCCAGCATTTTAATCAATTCTTCCTTTGAGATTAAAACTTCTCTGGGTTTGCTGCCGTCATATCCGCTGACCAGTCCTTTGTCTTCCATCTGGTCAATGATCCTCGCAGCCCTTGAGTAACCTATTTTTAGCCTTCTCTGCAATAATGAAGCCGATGCATGTCCAAAATCAACTACCACTCTTAAGGCTTCATAGAATAATTCATCTTCGTTTTGAATACTCTTATCTTCGCCACTTATTCTTTTTGATATTTCCAGACTGTACTCCGGGGTGCCGATATTTCTTATATAACCTGTAATCATTTCTATTTCATTTGAGGTCACGAATGCCCCCTGGATCCTTTCCGGTCTGTTGGAATAGTAAGGCAGATAAAGCATGTCACCCTTACCAACCAGTTTTTCAGCCCCGGGGCAGTCCAGAATAACTCTGGAATCCATATTTGATGCAACCATAAACGCTATTCTTGAGGGAACATTAGCTTTGATCAGTCCCGTTATTACATTTACCGAAGGTCTCTGCGTGGATATTATCAGATGAATGCCTACCGCCCTTCCCATCTGTGCGATCCTGCAGATACTATCCTCTACCTCCGACGCCGATAACATCATAAGGTCCGCCAGCTCATCAATAAAAACCAGTATGTACGGTAATGGCTTGAAATCATCGTCGCCGTTTTCGTTTCTTTCAGCTTCGAAATTATACATCTCCAGGGATTTGAAATTCTTTCCTACCAGTACCTTGAACCGGTTCTCCATTTCTTCCACTATCCATGCAAGAGCGGAAGAAGCCTTCTTTGGATTGATCACGACCGGAGATAAAAGATGGGGTATCCCATTATAAATACTGAGTTCGACCATTTTGGGATCGATCATTATAAATCTGACATTACCCGGTTTTACTTTCATCAAAAGAGAGATTATGATACTGTTAAGGCATGAACTTTTCCCTGAATTTGTGGCGCCTGCAATAAGTATATGCGGCATCCTTGGTATATCCATATAAACAATATTCCCGGAAAGATTTTTCCCCAGCGGGACATTGAGCAGATTATCAGTCAGATTTTTATCGTCTCCAGAGTAAATATCTCCCAGAGTGACTATACTCCTTATGGTATTTGGTACTTCGATTCCAATAGCGGACCTCCCCGGTATAGGCGTCAGAATCCGCAAATCCGGCGAACCCAGAGCAACGCAAAAATCATCTTCCAGGCTTAAAAGTCTTTGTACCTTGACTCCCGGTGACAGTTTTAATTCATAAAGAGTCACCGTAGGGCCGCCGACCACTCTGTCTATCCTGGCATCCAGATTAAAATCATTGAACAGTCTGTTTAAAGTATATACTCTTTCTTTTACGCTTTGCTTATATAATTTGGATGGCAAATTTTGAGACTTCTTTAGTAAATTTATGGGAGGCAGCCTGTAATTGTCTTCAAGATCACTGCTTCTTACGATTGGTATTTTTAATTGATTTCCTCCTGTTTCGTCTGCGCCGGTTTTTTTCGAAAACTCATCGGGCGTCTCTATTTTTTCTTTTGATATACTGTTCATATTGTCTATTACTTCAATCCTTTTTAGATCGACACCCTCATTGTCATAGATTTTATTACTTCCTGCAGCCGGTCCTTTTAATAAAACTCGCTTATCTTCAGTTTGTTTCTTCAGTAAATCATCAGAACGTCTGAATTTTATTTTTTTTAATAAATAAACTATTTTTTTTGCAATATCTATCATGGAAATTTTTGTGATAATCAATATGGATATGATTACAAAGACACTCAGCACAACCAGTGCACCGGCACTTCCAAGAAGCTTGTAAAGCCCGTAAAAAATACCTGCTCCTGTGATTCCGCCTCTATCCTTTATCAGCACTTCGTCAAAAATATTGGTTTGAATCGTCAGGTTATTGCTTACAATTCCAAGTATTGAGAAAAACAGCAGAAAAAATCCCCAGCCAAAACTTGAAGGCAGAAGACGGATCCTTCCAAGGAAGAAACTAAAACCCCAGATCAGAAGCATAAACGGTATCAGATACTTACCTATTCCGAAAATATAGGATAAGAAATTATTTACCGATGTATTTATGATACCGGAACCCGCAAAACCATACACACTGATAAAAAGCAATACCGAGGTCCCTGTTATCAAAATACCGTAGACTTCGGATCTTCTTTTAACGTATTTCTTTTTTTCTCCTGGAATTGCCTGTTTGGAATTTTTCCTGGTTTTTACTGCCTTTTTGCGTTTATAATTTCTTCTGGCCATTTTTTAGGATATAAGATTTTAAAATTCAATGTCTGTCGGGACCGATAACTCTGGTTATTATTATAGGTCTTATCTCCGCTTTTTTAAAAATAAATTTTTCCATCCTATCATTTACCAGGCCTTCGATTGCCGTTTTATTTATAATATTGCTGTTTAAGCAATTCTTTATGGTATCTCTTATAATTTTTTTTGCTTCATCCAGAAGCTTTTTTAAATTTTCGATATAAATTATTCCCTTTAGAATGAAATCAGGTTCACATATAATCCTTTTCCCGATGCAGTCTATCCCTATTACTATAAACATGATTCCGTTTCTGGATAAAACCCTCCTGTCCTTAAGTACTATGTCTTCAATGTTCCCCATCCCAACACCATCCACATAAATAGTTTGCGGATGTAAGTTGCCGGAAATCCTGCATAAATTATGGTTCATTTTAATGATGTCCCCATTTTCAGCTATGATTATATTCTTTTGATCTATCCCCATGGACTCTGCTATCTGAGCAGCCTGTATCTTATGTTTATCTTCTCCATGAATGGGAATGAAGTATCTGGGATTGACCATGTTTATCATAATTTTTATTTCTTCACGGGCGGCATGGCCGGATACATGAACACCGGCAATGGATTCATAATAAACATCCGCTCCTTTTTTTATAAGCCTGTTGATCGTATTGGAAATGGCCCTCTCATTTCCCGGGACCGGAGATGCAGATATTATCACCATATCTCCCTTCATTATGCTGATTCTTTTATGCTCTCCCAGAGCCATCCTGTTAAGGGCCGAAAGCGGTTCGCCCTGACTTCCCGTAGAAAGTATGACAATTTCTTTTAGCGGAAACTCATCGATCTTTGATATCGGAATTATTGTGTCCTCCGGTATTTTTAAATAACCAAGTTCGGCAGCAATCCTGATTGTCTTCAAAATCGACTTACCGGAAATTGCAACCTTTTTATTCAGTTTGCTGGCTACATCCATTACCTGCTGTATTCTGTGAATATGGGAAGAGAAAGTAGCAACAATAATTCTTTTCGACGCCTTTTCGAATTTTTCTGACAGTGTTTTTCCGACATCCTTTTCAGGCAAAGTATAACCAAATTCTTCGGCATTGGTGCTGTCGCACAAAAGAGCCAGTACACCTTCTTCACCGGCTCTGGCTATTTTTGAAAATTGGATCACCCTGTTATCTATAGGATCGTAATCGAATTTAAAATCACCTGTATGTACCACGGTCCCGATATCTGTTTTTATAACCAGTCCTACTCCATCCGGTACGCTGTGGTTAACCCTGAAAAAATCTATATGGAAAGGTCCTATTTCGAGCGGCTCTTCAGGATTTATTTCGTTATATTTTACTGCAGGTGCGTTCTTAGAACTTTCAAACTTTATTTTAGTGAGTCCTATTGTAAGCTTTGTTGCATATACGGGCACATCGATTTCTTTAAATAAAAAAGGCAGG
Source organism: Actinomycetota bacterium (assembly GCA_028717265.1). Taxonomy (GTDB): domain Bacteria; phylum Actinomycetota; class Humimicrobiia; order Humimicrobiales; family Humimicrobiaceae; genus Hydromicrobium. Next base: position 26,386 of record JAQUOE010000015.1, on the reverse strand, counting down.
CCGCCTATATGGTCTTCATGTCCGTGTGTGAGTATTATGCCTTTTACTTTACTTTTATTTTTTTTAATATATGAAAAATCAGGTATTATAAAATCTATTCCCGGCATATCGTCATCCGGGAACATTATTCCGCAGTCAATTATTATAATATGATTGTCTTTTTCAAGGACCATCATATTTTTTCCTATTCCGCTTAAACCTCCCAGGGGTATTATTTTTAAACTATTCTTTTTTACCATGATTGTCTATTTGCAAAATTCCACCTCTAATCGATAATTAACCTGTTAACTTATTATTTTATGTCTTTTCAATATTGCTTTAAAAGCCTGCAGCTCATTATCTTCCATAGGACTTAATGGGAGTCTGCACGGACCTACTTTCATGCCCTTCAGGTTCAATGCTTCTTTTATGGGAACAGGATTTGTTGCTATAAAAATCCCGTAGAAGATATCCAGAAGATCAAGATGCATTCCGGATGCTTTTTTAATATCCCCTCTTTTAAAACTGGCCACCATTTCCTTTATTTCCCTGCAGATAATATGTGAGGCTACACTTATTATTCCGTAACCTCCAAGTGACAGTACCGGCAGCGTATCGCCATCATTGCCGCTGTATACAAGAAAGTCTTCACCGGTATCCCTGATTATTTCCGCAATCTGCTTCATATCGGAACTTGCTTCCTTGACTCCGCAAATATTATCTATTTTTGACAGTTCCACACAGGTTTTCGAACTTATATTGGAGGATGTTCTCGAGGGAATATTATAAATTATTATGGGTATTTTTACTTCAGCTGCAATTGCCTCGAAGTGTTTGAAAAGACCCATCTGGGAAGGCCTGTTGTAATAGGGCCCAACCAGAAGCAGGCAGTCTACGCCGATTTTTTCCGCTTCTTTCGATAATTCAATGGAATGTCTGGTATCATTGGAACCTGTTCCGGCAATTATCTTGATTTTATCCCCGAAATTGTCTTTTGCAAATTTGAATAGTTTTATTTTTTCGTTATCATCCAGAGTCGAGGCCTCTCCGGTAGAACCGGACAGTACCAATCCATCGCTTCCTTCACCTATCAAATATTCTATTAGTTTTCCGCATGAATCAAGATCCAGATTATGACTTTTATCAAATGGGGTTACCATCGCTGTAATTACTTCACCTATATCTATCATTCGATCCTCCTAAAATAATACCCTGATTATATATCTATTAATTTATCCAATCCGAAAGTAAAGCCGGAAAGTCTGTCAAGATTTCTAATAGCAAGAATAACTCCCGGATAAAAGGACGATCTGTCAATACTGTCATGTTTTATGGACAAAGTTTGACCTTTTGTTCCGAATATGACCTGCTGATGCGCCAGCAGTCCCGGTAATCTCACGCTATGAATATGGATGCCGCCGGTAAATCCGCCTCTTGATCCTTTTATGGTCTCAGTTTCACCATCCTTTAATCTGAACCCGCTAAAATTGCCCCCATGGCTTATCTCTTCCGCTGTATATAAGGAAGTTCCTGAAGGTGCGTCCTTCTTTTTATCATGATGCATTTCGATTATTTCGCAATCATCGAAATATTTTGATATCATCCCGCAAATCCTGACCATTACCGCGGCCCCTATAGAAAAATTAGGAACAATGAGTGTCTTGCTTACTGACTGCAGTGCCCTGCTTTCAATTTCGCTTAAATCCTCTTTTCTTAATCCCGTTGTTCCTACGATTATATTTATATTGTTTTCAATGGCCCAGTTTATATTTTTTTTAGCTGAATCCGCTGTTGTAAAATCAATTATAATATCCGGATTTAACTTTTTGATATCTTCATAAGAGCCATGGATCCTGTATCCTGTTTTTTTACCGGTCAATAACTCCCCTATATCAGCACCGGTATTTATAATATCAAAACCTCCGATCAGTTCGATTTCTTCCTCTTTTATCAGTTCTCCGGAAATAGATTTTCCCATCTTCCCGCAAATACCGAACATGATTATTTTTTTCATTATAATCCGCCTTTATTTAGTTTGCCCAGTGTCACAAGACTCATTTTATCCGGTTCAAAATATCTATCCGCTATGCTATTCAGATCATTTTGTTTTATCTTATCTATTTTCTTCAATATCTCGTCAATAGTCAAAACTTTTTTATCAAACAGGAGTCCTTTTCCAAGCCTGAACATACGCGAGCTTATATCTTCGACTCCAAGAACGATATTGCCCTTCAAATTCTCTCTTGATCTCTCCAGTTCTATATCTTTTACTCCATGACTTCTGATATCGGTTATCTCATCCCTGATCAGTCTCAGGATCTTTTCCGTACTTTTATGCGAAGAAGCCGAATATATGATTATTATACCCGTATCATTATACTGAACATTGCTGCTGAAAATCGAGTACGCCAGACCTTCTTCTTCTCTTATTTTCTGGAACAATCTGCTGCTTATGCTTCCTCCGAGTAAATTTGTAAATAGTGAAAGCGGGTATTTATCTTTGCTGCTCCTGCTGCAGCCCAGCCCGCCAAAGCACATATGAACCGAGCTTGTCTTATTACTGTGTATGTTCCTTACACTTCCGCTGGGAATTGGTTTCTTCACTAAAAAATTACCGGTTTGCTTTTTACTTACTACTCCGTCCGTATATTTTTTTATTTCATCTATCAAATCCCGGTGCCTTATATTTCCTGCAGCTGAAATAACGGCTGTTCTTATATCAAATTCCTCTTTAAAATATTTTAATATCTCGGATTTCTTGATTTCTTTAAGAGAGTTCTTCGTTCCCAGAATCGGGAGGCTTAAAGGGTGCCCGTCCAGCACTGATTCATAGAAATAATTCATGATATTATCTGAAGGATTCTCGGCCACCATCTTTATTTCCTCGAATATTACTTTTTTTTCGGTCCTGATGTGTTCCGTTCTGAAAGATGGATTCATCAATATGTCAAATAAAAGTTCCATACAGTTCCCAAGATGGGTGTCGATAAAATCGGCGTATATGCAGCAATTTTCTTTGTCGGTGAATGCATTGAATTCTGCGCCCATTAGATCGAACTCGATCGCTATGTCTCTATAATTTCTTTTTTGGGTGCCCTTGAAAATAAGATGCTCTATAAGGTGGGAAATTCCGCTGATGTTTCTATCTTCATTTCTGGACCCGGCTGGTATCCAGAAACCCAGAGATATTGATCTGAAATGGGGTAAGTATTCACTGATAACTCTTATTCCGTTATTTAATTCAGTTATTTCATATTTGTCGAATTTTACACTATTTGAAGAAATTATTTTCTTATCTACCTCAATTTAAAAAATTTCAGATATCAGTTCTTTCCAGTCCTATTTTTTTCGTTCTGGAATCAATATTACCGACCCTGACAGATATTTTATCACCTATTTTTAAATAATCGTTAACGTCATTTATCCTTTTATTCGAAACTTTGGATATATGAAGAAGCCCATCCACTCCAGGAAACAAATTAATGAAAGCTCCGTAACTGGTTATGCCTACCACGGTTCCTGAAAACTCATCCCCGATCTTTATATCTTCTATGCCTTTTAACATTCCTTCTATTTTCTTCCTTGCCATCTCCATATTGACCTCATTGGAAGATGTAATAGAAACAAGACCTTCTCCGTTGTAATCACTTATATCGATCTCTTCCAGATCAAATTCTTCTTTTATGCTTTTGATATTTTTACCGCCCGGGCCTATGATCTCACCGATTTTTTCTTTGGGAACCTTAAAAGTAGTTATTTTCGGGGCACAACTTGCCAGACTTTCTCTTGGCTGCGGGATTACCTCAAGCATCTTGTCCAGTATGTAAAGTCTTCCTTCTTTTGCCTTTTCCAGAGTCTTCTTTATAATATCAATGTTTATACCTTTTACTTTCATATCCATCTGAAGTGCAGTGATTCCGTTCTTGGTTCCTGCAACTTTGAAGTCCATATCTCCATAAAAATCTTCCAGACCCTGTATGTCCTTGAGCACTATATATTTATCATCCTCGCCTTTAATAAGTCCCATTGCTATACCTGAAACCGGATTTAATATTGGAACTCCTGCATCCATCAGAGCCAGGGTGCTCCCGCACACGCTTGCCATCGATGTGGAACCATTTGACTCCAGAATTTCCGATACGAGTCTCAGGACATACGGAAATTTATCCTCGTCGGGTATCATCGGCCTTAAAGCTTTTTCAGCCAGTGCCCCGTGCCCTATCTCTCTCCTTTTAGGTCCGCGGAGTGGCCAGGTTTCACCTGTGCTGAAAGGCGGGAAATTATAGTGATGTATATATCTCTTGAATTCTTCTTTTCCAAGACTATCTATTTTTTGCGCTTCTCTTATCGAACCAAGAGCCAGTATAGTAATAGCCTGCGTTTTACCTCTGGTAAAAAGTCCGATGCCATGTGTCGTTTCGGGAAATAATCCTACCTCGCAGTTTATTTCTCTTATTTCATCAGGTTTTCTGCCGTCGGGCCTGATTCCTTCTTTCAGGATAAGCTTTCTTACCAGCTCTCTCTCGAGATCTTTAAAACTTATGTCTATGCTTTCGCTGTCTTCGGGAAATTCGGTTTCCAATTTTTTCCCGATCTCTTCCTTTATTATCAGCATCCTATCCTGGAAATAACCTCTGGCGGTATTATCCAGCAATGACTTCTTATCATCATCTGCGGAGTATTTTACAATATCGTCCAGAACTTCCTGAATCCTTGCTTCTGTCAGTTCTCTGACTTTTTTTTCGATATCTTTATTCAATTCAAAGTTAACTGTTTTTCTCTTTTCCTTTCCAACTATTTTCCTGAATTCTTTTTGGAAATAAACGATTTTCTTAATTTCGATATGCGCCTTCTCTATGGCTTCCACTGTTACTTCTTCCGAGACTTCCTTGCCTCCGGCTTCTACCATCAATATTGCGTCTTCCGTTCCGGCTACTACTATATCTATTATGCTTTCTTCGATTTCACTATAATCCGGATTTATTATCCAGTTTTCTCCGACTTTTCCTATTCTGACCGCACCTACAGGTTCTTCGAAAGGTATATCCGATATGTATAGCGCCATCGATGCTCCATTTATTACCGAAATATCATAAGGATTTATTTGATCAAAAGAGATAACCGTGCCGATCAATTGAACTTCGTTTCTTATGTTTTTATTAAACAATGGCCTCAGGCCCCTGTCTGTTAATCTTGAATTAAGAATTGCCTTATCACTTGCTCTGCCTTCTCTCTTAAAGAAACCTCCGGGTATTTTTCCCGCTGCATACATCCTCTCTTCGACATCCACCACCAGAGGGAAAAAATCCGTATTCCCTGATGAATTCTGACTCATGACTGCGGTAATCAGCACCCCATTTCCGCCAAATTTTACAAGAACCGAATTAGCCAGTCTGGCTATTTTACCGGTCGAAAAAATCATTTGCTTGCCGCCAATATCTAAAGTACAACTTTTTTCCATTTATTATTTACTTTCTCCTTTTAACTGCAGAGATAAAAAAATACTTGAGCCCGAATTATTTCCTTAAACCTAATTCTTCAATCAATTTTTTATACTTTGCTATATCACTATTTTTTAAATATCCCAGAAGTCTTTTTCTTTTGCCGACCATGACAACAAGACCCCTTCTGGAATGATGATCCTTTTTATTCTCCTTTAAATGTTCGTTCAGCCTGTTTATCTTCTTCGTAAGAATAGCTATCTGAACCTTGGAGGAACCGGTATCATTCTCATGAGTTTTAAATTTCTCTATGATCTTTTTTTTGTCCTCTTTTATTAAAGTCAACTTTTCACCTCCTCGAAAATGTTCGAAGTATAATTTATCATAACTGTATATTAATTACAATTTAAACGCTTTTTGATATTTTTCCCTTCCTCAGAATAAGAATTGCTTATAAAATCTTTTAAAATCCTTTGAAGTCTTCTTAATTTTACTAAATCTTTATATTGAAGTATTTGCCGGCATACTTTAGATCCAGTTTCATCTGATTTATCAGTTCCTCCTTGCTCTCAAAAACGATTTCATCCCGGAGTCTTTTTAAAAAGCTGATTCTTATTTTTTTCTGATATATATTACCTTTAAAATTTATTATAAAGGCCTCGATCCATTTCTTTGATTCTTTGAAAGTCGGATTGTCTCCCACATTTATGATTGACGGAAGCGGTTTATATTTGCTTCCATCAATTTCGACGGTACCCAGATAAACTCCGTCCTTCGGAGCCATAAAGATTTCACAAATGTCTATATTAGCCGTAGGGAATCCCAGTTGTCTCCCGCGCCCTGCTCCTTTTACAACGATCCCCTGTACCTGCGGATCTCTTCCCAATAAATTTTTTATTTTACTTATTTCGCCCTGAGAATAATACTTCCTTATATTAGTGCTTGAAACTACCTCATTCTTTATTTTAAGTAGAGGGACCACATTTACCTTTATATCATATGGTTTTAAAAATCTCTTTAAAAATAGTATGTTCCCCTTTGTTTTAAAACCAAAATTGAACCTGTTTCCCGCAAAAATATCTTTAATATGAAACCTGCCTATAAGTATATCCCTGCAAAACATATCTGGTTCCATTTTTAAAAAACCGGAATCGAAATTGGCTGTCACAATATAGTCAACACCCAGCCCGCTTAAAATCTTTATTTTTTCCTCATATGAAATTATAAGTTTTTTGGACAACTCGCTTTTTATAACATTTAAAGGAGGCTTATTAAAAGTCAGGACTATACTGACACCATTGATCTTTTTTGCTTTTTCAATACATGATTCCAGTATCTTCCTGTGACCCAGGTGCACCCCATCAAAAAAACCTATTACTGCAACTGCATTTTTATCCTTGAAATAATTTTTATCTATTCTTTTTAATTCAAGCAATTTTGCCATTTGATTTACTTTTTAAAAAATAACAAATTTTATAGATTTTATTACACTACTAAAAAATCACAATACTTTTAGTTAAATTTATTTTTTTATCTTTGACACCGGAAATATTTATCCCGCTTAAAATCTCGTGTACCGCTATTGTATTTTCTTTACTATCTTTTATTTTTATTAAAATTCCTTCCCCGGGTAGATCCTCCTCTCCGGTTTTTACTGACATTATCATTTCATTATTGATACGATGGCCATTGATTATCTGATTTCTATACTCGTCTTTTATATGAAGATCCGGGTTATTTTCCAGTAATCTTTCAATGGATACCATATGCGGAACGGTTGATAAATCACTTCTTTTAAGATTGCTTTTTAAAAACTGTCCGACGTTAATGCTGTCTTTCAGCCCAATATTTCCGATTTTTACTCTTTTCAGCCCTTTTACCGAAGCGCCGCAACCCAGCCTGTTTCCGATCTCATGAGCCAGAGATCTGATGTATGTGCCGGAGCTGCAGTTTATTTTTATGATAAGTAAATCTTTATCCAGAGAGATTAGTTCCAGATCATGAATATTTACAATTCTTGATTTTAAATCTATGTCCAATCCTTTCCTTGCAAATTTATATGAAGGTTTACCTTTATATTTTATCGAGGAAAACACGGGCGGTCTCTGTTCGACCTTACCGGTAAGTTTATCAAGGACCCCGGATATTTCTTCAGCACTGACATCCCTGACCTTCCTTACAGCCAGTACCTTGCCATCAAGGTCCCATGTATCAGTGACCACGCCTAATTTTATCTCTGCGATGTATTCTTTATTTAAAGTTAAAAAATAATCGAATAACCTTGTGGCTTTATTTAATAATATGACAAGCAGGCCCTCCGCAATAGGATCCAGCGTACCGGCATGACCGATTTTTTTTAAAAAAAAACTCTTTTTATACTCCTTATGACATCATAAGAAATTGTGCCCGGCAATTTGTTTATTAATACTATGCCGTTAAAATCTTCCAGTATTCCGGATTTAGAAGCCGCACTACTCATAATTTTATATTATCCTCTACTGCTTTCCTTAAATTGTTAATAACCGCTCTCAAACTCCCGTTATCGGAATAAGCAGACGCCATTTGATGGCCACCGCCATTGAAACTACTGGCGATCCTGAATAAATCAATATTTTTATCCGACGTACGGAGACTGATCTTGAAACATCTTCCTGCAGTCTGCTTTATAAGAGCTGCAATTTTTACCTTCCGGGCACTCCGGAGAAGATTTATCATGCCATCCTGAGCAGAGAATGGCAGATCCAGCTTTTCAAGATCCTTCTCCAGGATATATGAATATATCAGTCCATAAGAATCCACATATTTGATTCTTTGGAGAACAAGCTGGATCAATTTAAACCTTGCAAGAGGTTCATTTTCGTATATATACTTATGGACCTGTGAAGGATTTATATCAAACTTCAGCAATTCGCTTACTGCTTTATGGACAGTATAATTGGTATTACTGTATTGAAATTTTCCCGTATCGGTTAGTATTCCCACATAGATCCCCAGCGCTATTTCATGATTCAAAAGTTTCGGATAATGTTTTTGTATTAATTCATATAAAATTTCGGCAGTTGCTGATTTTCCGGTATCTACGATATTCAAATCACCAAAATTACTGTTATTTTTATGGTGGTCCATGTTTATTATATATTCAGTATTGGATTTGAGGACTTCGAAATCCAGATTCATCCTGAATTCATCGGCGCAATCAAGACAGAAACAGATATATCCTTTATCGGAGTCCTTTATTTCCTTTAAATCTCTGCTGATCTTATCCAGATAAGGAAGAAACTTATATTGATAAGGAAGGTCGCTGCTGCAAATCGCGACGGCATTCTTTTTTAACAGGGATATCAATTGATACAGGGCTATCTGTGAACCCAGGGAATCCCCATCCGGGTAAGCATGGGTGATGATCAAAAAATTATCATTTTCGTCAATTATTTCCGATACCTTTTTATATAACTTGTTTATATCCAATCAGACTACCTTCCCGGTACTATTTATCTTTATCCAGAGAATCCAGTATTTCCGATATTCTCATTCCATTGTCAATAGATTTATCATATATAAATCTTATGACCGGCATATTTCTTAACTTCAATCTTTGCTGCAGATTTTTCTTTATAAAGCCGCTGCAATTCTTTAGACCCTCAAGGCTTCTTTTTATTTCATATTCTTCACCCATAATGCTTACAAATACATCCAGCCATTTTTGATCAACGGATAATTTAGTATCGGTCACTGTTGCGAATCCTATTCGGGGATCTTTTACTTTGGTATTGATAAGAAAACTTATTTCTCTTTTCAGATCTATCTCGGCTTTTCTTGTCCTGTCCACTTAAATCACCGGCAATGCTAAATAATTATTTTTCCTCATAAAATTCCAGTATGTCACCTTTGCTTAGATCCTGAAAACCTTCCAGCCTTATACCGCATTCATACCCTGCAGAGACTTTTTTAATATCTTCTTTGAAACGATGAAGAGTTGCGACTCTCCCCTCATGGATCAGTTCCCCTTCTCTTATTACATTAACCAGGTTGCCTCTTTCGACTTCACCCTCAAGAATATAAGAGCCGGCTATTACCCCTATTTTGGGGAGTTTGAATATTTCTCTGACTTCGGCCTTACCCTTATTGATCCTTTTTATTTCCGGTTCCAGTAATCCTTTAAAAGCAAGGGTAATATCATCAATCAGTTTATAGATAATATCATATGTCCTGACTTCCACATTTTCCTTTTTTTGCAATGCTTCCGCTTTCTGTGTCGGAACAACCTCAAATCCAACTACAATTGCATTCGAAGCCGCAGCCAGCAGGATGTCGCTATCGGTTATGGCTCCAATGGCCTTGTGTATAATATCAATCTTTATTGTTTCTTCTTTTATATTATTAAGTGACCTCTCTACTGCATCCAGTGATCCTTCCGAATCTGCCTTAAGAATTATCTTTAATTTTTTTATCTCCATTTCTTTTGATAATTCGGATAATCTTTCCAGAGTCAATGGTTTCCTGGATTCCTCTATTTTAAATATTTTTCTCTCATAATCTTTAGTATTTAAAAGCTCTTTGGCCGCCTTCTCGTTTTTAACTACAAATAATTTATCACCTGATTTTGGTACAAAAGAAAAACCGGTGATTTCAACCGGTTGTGACAGTATCGCTTCGTTCAGGGTATTAAGATTTTCATCCCTTATTAATCTTATTTTTCCAAACGAATAGCCGGTAATAAAAGAATTCCCTATTTTTAATTTTCCCCTTTTTACTATGACCGTACCTACGGGCCCCAGATTTTTGTCCAATCTTGACTCGATAATAATTCCGGTACCTTCGGAATTCGGATTACCTTTTATTTCATTCAAATCGGCTACCAGAAGGATCATTTCAAGAAATTCGTCCAGGTTGATCTTTTTTTTGGCAGAGATTTCTATACAGACAGTGTCTCCTCCCCACTCTTCGGGGACCAGGTCATATTCTGTAAGACTTTTTTTCACTTTTTCGACATTTGCGTTTGGCAGGTCTATCTTATTGATAGCTATTATTATAGGAACACCGGCATCCTTAGCATTATTTATCGCTTCCACTGTCTGGGGCATAATACCGTCATCGGCAGCAATAACGATTACGGCAATATCGGTGACTCTTGCTCCCCTGATCCTCATGGCTGTAAATGCTTCATGCCCCGGTGTATCTATGAAAGTGATTTTTTTGTCTTTATAAACAACCTGATAGGCTCCTATACGCTGGGTTATACCGCCTTCTTCGTTTATTGCCACTCTGGTTTCTCTTATTACGTCAAGCAGCGTTGTTTTTCCGTGATCCACGTGGCCCATTATAGTCACGATTGGCGGTCTGGGCACAAGATCCTCTTCGGAGTCTTTATAGACTTCGTCCAGTTTTTCTTCAAACCCGACAATATGATATTTAAAGTTATACTCCTGGGAAAGATATTCTACCAGATCTTTGGTCAGGGACTGATTGATATTGATGGCTTCACCCATATCAAATAAAAGTTTTATTATTTGATTCGATGGAACATTTATCTTCTCCGATAATTTTTTTATAGTTATACCTTCGGAAATTTCAATTACTTTTTTTATCTCAGGTTTTTTCTTTGCTTTCTCCGTTTTTGTTTGTTCTGCTTTTGAAATCTCTTCGCCTTCAGCCTTCTTTGTCTGAACGACTTTTTTCTTCTGGATTGACCTGGTTCTGAATCTACCTTCCTTTTCCTCTTTATCCAGTTCCCTGTCAAGCACGCTGCGGATACTTGATTTTTTTTCTTCTTCCCAATCTGTTACCGGTTTCCCGGCCGTCTTTATTTCTCTGTCGGCAGCGGGTATTCCCCCGGTCCTGACATCATTTTTTTTCTTCGCTGCTATTTTGCCCGTACTCTTTTGAACAGGTTTGGATTCGGCTTTATTTTTGGTCCCGGCCGAAGATTTATCCGGGAGTCCCTTTTTTATTTTTTCTTTTTTGACTTCCGGCTTCTTTTTCTCAGCAATGCGTCCTTTACCCTCAGTCTGCTTCTCCGCAGGCAATCTGGTTTTTTTCTTTTTTTCCAATTCGTTCTTCTTCAAATCTTTGGACCCTGACGAACCATTCTTTGTGATTTTACTTTTCTCTTTTTTTATATTCATAAATCCTTTAAATCGCACATTATTTATGTTATTTACTGGCTTCGGTATCTTCTTCCTTGCTTTTCAATCTTTCTTTTCTTGCTTCATCCAATTCTTCTTCGAATTGTTTTTCATTCTTTATATCTATTTTCCAGCCTGTTAATTTAGCAGCCAGTCTGGCATTCTGGCCCTCTCTGCCTATTGCCAGAGAAAGCTGGTCATTTGATACTATAATCAATGCGAACTTCTTTTCCTCATCTGTAAGCACTTTTATAATTTTTGCCGGGCTGAGAGAATTTTTGATAAAGGTGACGATATCATCACTATATTCAACGATATCTATTTTTTCCCCTCCCAATTCATCGACGATCATCTTGACCCTCGAACCCTTGGGACCCACACAGGCACCAACCGGGTCTACATTTCTTTCATTTGAACTAACTGCAATTTTAGTTCTAAAACCTGCTTCTCTTGCAATGCTCCTTATTTCCACGATTCCCTCGTAAATTTCCGGTACCTCTAATTCAAATAACTTTCTGATTAAACCCGTATGTGTCCTGGATACTATCACCTGGGGACCTTTTGTTGTTTTTCTTACATCCGAAATATATACTTTTATTCTTTCGCCATGTTTGTATCTCTCTCGCGGAACCTGCTCATATGGAGGAAGTAATGCTTCGACTTTGCCCAGATCCACCAGAGTAAATCTTGCATCGCTTTGCTGGACAATGCCTGTTACCATATCTCCTGCTCTGTCTTTGAATTCGTCGTACATTATCTCCCGTTCGGCTTCCTTTATCCTTTGCCTTATTACTTGCTTGGCGGTCTGCGCAGCGATTCTTCCGAAATTATCCGGCGTGACCTCGATTTCATTCTTTTTACCCTCGTCTTCTGGTGCGGCATCCGTGCCTTCGCCTTCATCTAAAATTTTAAACACTTTTATTTCGCCGGTCTTTTCATCTATATCCACGCGGCATTCATATTCTACCTGATAATTTTTTTTATAAGCTGAAACAAAGGCAATTTTAAGGCCCTCTATCAGTGTATCCATCTTTATGCCCTTTTCTTTTTCTAATTCTATTAATGCCTCTATCAATTTTCTGTTCAACTTGACTCACCTGCTTTTTAACAAAATTTAAACTAAAAAAAAGTGGGGCTAGCCCACTAATTTTAAAAACTATTTACATTAAAATTCTTTAAAAGTATATCATAAAATAAATAAAATTCAATTACTAAAAGTCCTCAGCAATTCCTTTAAACCCGTATATCTCTTCTCGACTATGTTCCTGTTCACTGCCATTCCTATTGCTTTTTTACTTCCTACCATTATTACAAGTTCTCTTGCTCTGGTTATGGCCGTATACAGCAGGTTCCTTTGCAGGAGCATGTAATGGGAAGTCAAAATTGGAATAACCACACATTTGAATTCAGACCCCTGGGATTTATGAATGGTTATGGCGTAAGAAAGACTTATTTCATCCAGCTCGAAAAAACCATAATTAACCGTCCTGCCATCATAATCTATACTGATTTCCTCTGTTTCCATATCTATGCCGTTTATAAATCCTATATCTCCATTATAAATATCTTTTTCATAATTATTTTTCAACTGTATCACTTTGTCATTTAATCTATACTGCACGGATCCTCTTTGGACCTTTTTAATGCTTGGATTCAAAACATCCTGAAGTCTGAAATTCAGATTATTCACCCCGACGATTCCTTTATTCGTAGGAACCAGGACCTGGATTTCATGAATCGGATCATAATTGAAACTCCCGGGAATTTTTTTTGTAAGCAGATTTAATATAAGACTTACCGATTCTTCAGGTATGTCTTTCTCGATAAAAAAGAAATCATTATTTTTTGGTTTACCAATATAGGGAAACTGGCCATCCCGGACTTTATGTGCATTATGTATTATTAGACTTTCACTTTCCTGCCTGTATATTTTTTTGAGTTCTATTACCGGAATTACACCCGAACCGATCATGTCGCTCAGGACATTTCCCGGACCAACCGCAGGCAGCTGGTCGATGTCTCCGACAAAAATAATTCCCGTTTGAGGCTTTATTGCTGAGAGTAGATTCTTCATCAACTTTATATCCAGCATTGAAGCTTCATCTATTATCACCATTTCTGCATCAACGGGATTGCTTTCGTTCTTTAAAAATTTATTAAGTTTGGGATTATAATTTAGCAGCCTGTGTATTGTTTTGGCTTCTCTTCCTGTTGTCTCGCATAATCTTTTCGAGGCCCTTCCCGTTGGTGCGCCCAACAGAACTTTTTTATTTTCTTTTTCAAAAATCTTTATTACTAAATTCAGTATGGTGCTTTTTCCCGTGCCGGGACTTCCGGTTATAACCAGCATTTTCTCCGATACCGCCCTTTCGATTGCCTTTATCTGGATGTAATCAAGTATTATCCTTTCTTCAGCAGCGAGATTGTTTATAAGCCGGCTGATATTATCCTTTCTGGCTTCTGCTGAAACATCTACCCTGCCATTTTCCAAAATGGCAAGGATTTTTTTACCCACATATTCTTCGGCATTGTAAATACTTGAAAGGTAGATCCTGTTCGTGTCATCTCTTACAATATTTACCTTTTTCTCCTTTTCAAGTTCGCTCAAAGCATTATTGACCTTTCCAATATCTACATCCAGGGATCCTTCCGCTATTTCTAAAAATTCTTCATATGGCAAATAACAATGCCCTTCATCTTCTGCCTCTCTTAATAAATAAATCAGTCCTGCCTTTATCCTGAAAAGTGAATCTTTTTCAATGCCTGTCATCATCGCAATTTTATCCGCGGTTTTAAAACCTATTCCAAATATATCCTCGGAAAGCCTGTAAGGATTTGTCTTTATGATATTTATGGAATTATCTCCGTAATTATTATAGATTTTTAAGGCATAAGTGCTGCTTATCCCCTGGGATTGCAGAAATATCATTACCTCTCTTATATTCTTATGCATTACCCAGGATTTTATAATCAAATTTATTCTTTTCCTGCCGATACCTTCTATCTCATTTAACTTTTTTGGGTCCTCGTCCAGTATTTTCAATGTTTCAAGCTTAAAATGAGAAACTATTCTTTCTGCCATTACTGGACCTATGCCTTTTATCAAACCGGAACCAAGATAATTCTTGATACCGGTAACCGTGACCGGTTTGGATGTCCTGACGGCTTCAATTTCAAATTGTTCTCCATAGTTTTTGTTTCGGACCCATTTTCCGGTTATTTCCAGTTCTTCACCACAGCGAAGTTCGAAGGTGTTTCCCACGATTGTAACGGTTTTAGAGTCATCCAGCCTTACTTTGCCAACCATAAAGCCGGACTCGGAATTCTTATAAATGATTTTTTCTAAGATTCCCTCAATTTTAGTTTCCTGATTATTCATTTAGAGGTGATTTAAGGTTGTTTGCAGTATTTAATTTTTTTATAAATCCTGGAATCGAATCCAGGGATAGTTCCATCTTCTTACCATCTTTCCTGTATTCAACATCGATTAACTTATTATCAAGGAATTTTCTTCCCAGGATAAATCTTATGGGTATGCCTATAAGATCGGAATCCTTGAATTTTATTCCCGCATTTACTTCTCTGTCATCATAAAGAACTTCGACATCCAGCCCGGTCAGGATCCGGTATACCAGATCCCCCGCCTTTAAGAATTCCTCATTTTTACCGGTGGTAACAATAAGATTTACCGCAAAAGGAGCTATTGAAACGGGCCATACTATTCCTTTACTGTCATGCATCTGTTCTATCGCTGCCGCCAGCATTCTGGTGATCCCTATACCGTAACAGCCCATTATTAAAGGTTTTTGTTTTCCGTCTACATCCACAAACCTTGCATCAAGCCTGTCGCTGTATTTGCTGCCCAGTTTAAAAATATGTCCTATCTCGATTCCTTTTTCTGTTTTAAGATTTTTCCCGCAATTAACACAGCTTCCGCTGCCTCCTCCTGGCGATGACCCGGACACTTCGAGATTTGCAGAATATCCGCACTCCGGACAAAAAACCAGCTTATCTTCACCATTTTCGGCGAGTATTATGAATTCATGGGACGAGCTCCCGCCAATCAGGCCTGTATCTGCCTCCACCACCCTGTACCTGAGGCCGATTCTTTCCAGTATCCTGCAGTACGCGTTATACATCTTTTTATAAATGATATCCAGGCTATCATCGTTTCTGCAAAAGCTATAAGAATCCTTCATTATAAATTCCCTTGCTCTCAGCAGTCCGTATCTCGGTCTCATTTCATCCCTGAACTTGACCTGTATTTGATAAAGATTAACGGGCAGATCTTTATATGATTTCAAATCCAGATATGCAAGGTAAGTGATCAACTCCTCGTGCGTCGGACCCAGGCAGAAATCCCTTTTGTTCCTGTCCTTCAACCTGAACATCTCCGGACCATATTCTTTCCATCTCCCTGATTTTTCCCATAAATCAGAAGGCTGTAAAACCGGTAAAAAAAGTTCGATGGCTCCGGCATTGTCCATTTCCTGCCTGACTATTTCTTCGATCTTTCTTAATACCCGGAGCCCCAGAGGCAGGAAAGAATAAATACCCGATGCAATTTTTCGTATGAGTCCGGCCCTTAGAGACAGGGCATGGCTCGATATCTCTGCTTCGCCTGGTTCTTCTTTAAGAGTGGGAATGAAAAATTCAGAAAATTTCAATTTGTGCTCCCCTGTATGTTTTTAAATTAATCTTTTTAAGTTTTTTTTAAACTCATCTACCGCGATCTTTTTATCTATCCTTTTTACTACTTTACCCTTTAAAAAGACAGCTGCTTTTTCTTTCCCGAAAGCTATTCCGATATCAGCTTCTTTTGCTTCTCCGGGACCGTTTACTATGCAGCCCATCACAGCCAGTTTCAGGTTCTTTCTAATGCCTCCGGTCAATTTTTCGATCTCATATACGACTTGCCGGAAACCTTCCGCGGTCCTTCCGCAGGTGGGACATGAAATAATATCCACCCCGACTTTTCTTAAATTCAGACTGCCAAGGATTATATAAGAAGCTGCTACCTCATCCGCCGGGTCACCGGTAAGTGAGACCCTTATTGTGTCTCCTATTCCCCTGGATAATAAAACGCCAATACCCACTGATGATTTTATACTGCCCCTGAATGGAGGGCCTGCTTCGGTTATACCAAGATGCAGCGGGTAATCGATCCTATCTGAAATAGCTTCATATACATTTATGGTATCCATGACCGATGATGCCTTAGCTGATATCTTAAAATTAAAAAATTTTAATTTCTCTAAAAGTCTAACACTTTCCAATGTGCTTTCAACCATTGAATCGACTATGCTGCCATTATTTTTTTTAAGTATTTTCTTATCAATGGAACCTGAATTTATGCCTATCCTTATCGCGACTTTTTTCCTTCTGGCTTTTTCTATAATTTCCGTGATCCTGCTTTGCCCTCCTATATTGCCCGGATTTATTCTTATACCATCGATCCCTATATCCATACATTCCAGGGCCAGATTATGATCAAATTGAATATCTGCTACTACCGGAACCGTAAAAATTCCATTACTAATAAATTTTCTAAGATTGTTAACAGATTTCTTTTCAGGAACCGCTACCCTTATAAGTTCACACCCGCAGTCAATAAGCTCTTTTACTTCTGCCCGGAAATCACCCGGATCCTCGAGTTTGGTTTTGGTCATAGACTGGACGATTATAGGATTATCACCGCCTATTCTTAATCTTCCTACATTTATAACCCTTGTTTTTTTTCTTTTTATCTGCATTTTAATGAGTAATCTATTCAAAAAGTATTTTAAGGTACATTACATATTCCGGATATCGAAAGGATTTATTATATCAAAGACCAGACCGATCAACAGAAGGAAAACAAGAATAGCTATACCTGTAAAGTTTAATATTTCCATGACCTTCGCCGGAACAGGTTTTTTTCTTATGGTCTCTATTATAATAAGTATGATATTACCTCCATCAAGAGGGAAAACAGGAATCAGGTTTCCGAAACCCATTATCAGAGAAACCAGTGCAATAAAAAAAATGAAATTTTGTATACCCATTGATGCAGACTGCTGGAATATACTTACTAATCCAACCGGTGAAACCGGCCTGGCTTCGCTCAAGGGTATTTTACCCGTAAACAGCATCCCAAATAATTTTACATAGGTAACACTTATATCCCATGTCAGCTTAAAGCTTTCCTTCACGATTTCAAAAAAACCTAACTTCTCCTCAATATATCGGGGGCTTATTCCTAAAAAACCCTGACCTTCTACTTCATCAAGTCTGACTTTAAGATCAATCTTCTCTCCGTCACGTATAACTGTGTAAGTAACTTCCTCCGCAGGGTATTTCTTCGTCAGATTAGAAAAATCATCCCATGACTCGATTTTCTGACCGTTTAAGGCGACTACTTCATCGCCCACTTCGAAACTTCCGGTTTCGGCAGGAGATTCGGGTTGAATGTAATCGATTGTCGAGGTGGGGGCCAGTATTCCCATGCTCAGATAAACCCCCATCAGTATTACAGCAAAGACCACATTAAAACCTACACCGCCAATCACGACAAGAAGTTTTTTATAAAAGGGCTTACTATGAAAAGACTTATCTTTTAAATCAGGCGGTATGGATTCATTCCTATCCATGCCGAGCAGTTTATTATAACCTCCGACAGGTATGGCGTTTATGCCATAAGCAGTGCCTCTTCTATCTTTGAATTTAAAAAGCCTGGGACCAAAACCAATAAAAAACTCCTCTACATGTATTCCGCTTGATTTTGCCATTGCAAAGTGTCCAAGTTCATGGACCAGTACTATAAGAGACAATCCGACTATTGCCAGAATATACTGCAGAATGGTAATATAAAATTGCATCCGGGATCACAACCTGCCAAATCTTCTATTTCTTCGCTGATAATAATAAATAGCCCTCAAAAAGTCTTTCCTTTTGAAATCCGGCCATAGAGTTTTTATAAAGTAAAATTCCGAATATGCAATCTGCCACAACAGGAAATTACTAACTCTGTATTCACCGCTGGTTCTTATCAAAAAATCGGGATCCGGACAACCTTTTGTAAATAAATAATCCGAAAAATTTCTTTCATCCAGCTGCTCCAAATCGATATCATTCCTGCTTGCTTCTTTACATATCTTTTTGATCGCGTTTATAATTTCCTGTCTGGATCCATAATTGAAAGCAATATTAAAATAAAGATTATCATTATCTCTGGTCTTTTTTTCCGCATTTTCAAAAGCTTTTAGTATTTCGGAAGGTACTTCTTTTCTTTCACCGATGAGTCTTACTCTTACTCCATTTTTATCCAGACTTCCCAGTTCTTCATTTAAAGATACCAAAAAAAGATTTAAAAGAAAATTTACCTCATCCTCGGGCCTTTGCCAGTTCTCGCTTGAAAATGAATATACAGTCAGGAATTTTATCCCCAATTCTATACTTGTGGTTATGATATCCCTCAGTGCTTCTACACCGGCTTTATGACCGGCAGATCGAGGTAACTTTCTTTTTGAGGCCCACCTGCCGTTTCCGTCCATGATTATGGCTACATGCTCCGGTATATTATTTTTTTTTAGTTCTTTAATGGTCGGAGTCATTATAGAAGAAAAAACAGGGGAAAATAAGCTCAAAATACTTCCTACCTACACTTCCATAATTTCTTTTTCTTTCTGGGCCAGAGAATCATTTATCTTTACTATAAACTCATCGGTGATTTTCTGAACTTCTTCCCCGGAACTTATCAGGTCATCTTCAGTTATTTTACTTTCACTTTCCAGCTTTTTGAATTCATCATTTACTTCTCTTCTGATATTTCTGATAGCAACCCTTCCATCCTCTGCGATCTTTTTTACCAGTTTTACCAGCTCTCTTCTTCTTTCCTCGTTCAGGGGCGGGATATTCAGACGGATGACCTTTCCGTCATTTGATGGATTGATTCCCAGATCGGATTTGGATATCTGGGTCTCGATTTCTCTTAAAAACTTCGGCTCATAAGGAGAAATCAGAATAACCCTTGGTTCGGGTATACTCATATTGGACACATGCTTCAATAAAGTCTTGCTGCCATAGTAGTCGATATAAATATTATCAAGCAGTGAAACAGACGCTCTCCCCGTCCTGATAGTATTGAATTCATGCTGTGTTCTTTCAAGAGATTGACCCATTCTTTTTTTTGTATCAATCAGTAATGCATCTTTCATTTCTTACTCCTTTGTAACCAGAGTTCCAATTTTTTTACCCATGATGACTCCTTTTATATTACCCGGTTTTGTAATATCGAAGACCACTATGGGTAAATTATTTTCCATACATAAAGATGTAGCTGTGGAATCCAGAATTTTAAGGTTTTTTTGTAAGACATCCAGAAAAGAGAGTCCGGTGAATTTTTTTGCATCTTTGAACTTCAGAGGATCCCTGTCATATACACCGTCTACTTTTGTAGCTTTAAAAATTATTTCTGCTTCTATTTCCAGTGCTCTTAATGCAGCTGCAGTGTCAGTCGTAAAATAAGGATTGCCGGTTCCGCCGGCAAATATTACGACTCTTTTTTTCTCAAGGTGTCTTACCGCCTTTCTCCTGATAAAAGGTTCGGCAATCTCCTGCATTGATATTGCAGTTTGAACCCTGGTGATTATTCCCATTTTTTCCAATGCATTTTGCAGCCCGAGAGCATTCATAATAGTAGCGAGCATTCCTATATAATCGGCAGTGGTCCTGTCCATGCCATTTACACTTGCAGATACGCCTCTCCAAAAATTTCCTCCGCCGATAACTACGGCGACCTCGACCCCCAGCTCTACCACCTCTTTGATCTGACTGGATATATTGCTGGTAACCCCTGGATCTATTCCGTAATCCAGATCGCCCAGCAATGCTTCCCCGCTTATCTTAAGTAGAACCCTTCTGTATTTTAATTTTTCCATATTTTTTATTTATTGCCTTCCGGGCAAAAAATATAAAAAAAATGTTTTTATTTCTCTTCGCCAAGAACGTATCTTGTGAATCTTTTGATTACTATATTCTCACCTATTTTAGCTATATTCTGCTTTACCAGGTCCCCTATTTTTATGTCGTTATCTTTTACAAAGGGCTGCTCCATAAGACAGTTTTCCTCGTAATATTTTTTAAGTCTGCCTTCAGCTATTTTATCGATTATCTTCTCGGATTTTCCTTCATTTAAAGCCTGCTTCCTGTAAAGTTCTTTTTCTTTTTCAACTGCATCGTCAGGTACATCTCCCATGGAAACATACAAAGGTGCCGCTGCGGCAATATGCAGCGCAATATCATGCACCAGATTTTTAAACATCTCGTTTCTGGCTACAAAATCCGTTTCGCAATTGACTTCGACCATTACCCCTACTTTAGATCCCAGGTGTATATAGCAGTCTATAAGACCTTCCTTTGTAGCTCTCAAAGCTTTTTTGGAAGCCTGTGCAAGTCCTCTTTCATTTAATAATTCTTCCGCTTTTTTTATGTCTCCTTTACTGTCAACCAGAGCTGTTTTACAATCCATCATTCCGGCATTGCTTTTTTTCCGTAATTCTTTAACCAATTCTGCTTTTATTTCCATTGTTCCTCCATATAATCTCTAAATCTCTAAACCCATACGTCATCTTCGGGTGAATCTTCTAAATTATCTTCGTCTTTTTCCTTCTCTAACTCTTTTGCTTCTTCTACTTCCGGGCTTTCTTCAAACTTAATCTTCTCTTCCTTGCCTTCTTTTATGGCTTCGCTTATAACACCGGTTATCAGACTGCAGGAACGAATAGCGTCATCATTACCTGGAATGATAAAATCAATAAGGTCCGGATCACAATTCGTATCCGTTATGGCCACTATTGGTATTCCCAATTTTCTTGCTTCTTTTATTGCTATAATTTCTTTACCCGGATCAATGGCATAAAGGACATCGGGAAGTTTTTTCATATTTCTTATACCCCCTATGTTGAGAAGAAGCTTCTCATATTCTTTTCTTATCCCCAGGACTTCCTTTTTGGGTAAATTTTCAAATATTCCCGACTTTTCCATATTTTCTATTTCATCGATTCTTCTCGTTCTCCTGGTTATAGTTTCGAAGTTGGTAAGGGTACCTCCCAGCCATCTGTTCTTGACATAGGGCATTCCGCATTCTTTTGCATAAGATTCCACTATGTCCTGGATCTGCTTTTTGGTGCCGACAAACAATATGATTCCACCCTCGCTGGAAACTTTTTTTACATATTCATAGGCTTCAATCAGCAGCCTTTGTGTCTCCTGGAGATCGATTATATATATACCGTTTTTATCCGTGTATATATATTTTTTCATCTTGGGATTCCATTTCTTGGTCTGATGACCAAAATGAACCCCCACCTCCAGAAGCTGCTTCATAGTTACGATACTCAAAATAATACCTCCTATTTTATGGTTTTTCCTCCACCACTTTAACCGCCGTATTTGTTCACCATAATACCGCAAGTGGTGTGTGTGATTTCAACGTTCAAGTCTAGCATAATACCTATATTTCATCAAATAATCAATAACAATTCGACATATCGTCAAAAGCAAAAATGCTGCCTTCTATTTTTATTTTATTTCTGCTCTGGGGTGAAATTTTTTATAGTCCTTTTTTAGCTTTTTAACATTCAAATGCGAATATATTTGCGTGGTTGATATACTTTCATGGCCCAGGAGTTCCTGTATCTCTCTTATGCCCGCCCCTTCCTGAAGCAGATGGGTGGCAAAACTGTGCCTGATGCTGTGGGGGGTAATATTCTTATCAATTAGTGCTTTTTTTACATATTTTTTAACTATT
Source organism: Actinomycetota bacterium (assembly GCA_028717265.1). Lineage (GTDB taxonomy): Bacteria > Actinomycetota > Humimicrobiia > Humimicrobiales > Humimicrobiaceae > Hydromicrobium. Next base: position 4,052 of record JAQUOE010000015.1, on the reverse strand, counting down.
GTCCTCATACTGCGCGACGATAACCTTTTCCCGAATCTATTTAAAAATAAATGTTTATCATTCACATATTTATCCTCCCCTCCTGAGGCTAACCTGCTCCTTATCTCAAGATACTTCTTTAGCCAGAATGCTGCTGTCTGATTGAGGTAAACCATTCTCTGCTTTCTGCCTTTTCCGGTCACTATCAATTCACTGCCCCCGAGATCGATATCCCCGGTTTTTAAACCTTCCGCCTCGCTTATCCTGGCACCGGTAGAATAGAGCAGTTCAAGTATGGACCTGTCCCTGATTTCAAAATCATTTTGCGGTTCAAAGCTGTCGAATAATCTTTCAGTTTCGCTTTCAGACATAAAGGAGTAAAACCGGTGGCGTTTTCTGGGAACATTTATGGATTCGGTAAGCTGAAAATCTATATAATCATTTCTTTCAAGAAATCTGAAGAAGTTTATAAGGGAAGAATACTTTCTGATAATGGTTCTATTTGAATAGTGGAAATTGTCGATATATTTCAGGAAATCTCTGAATATACCCAAATTCAATCCGGCAGTTTCAGTAATTTTCTTATTTTTTAAAAAATTTAAAAATTGTGTGATATCTTTTCGATATGAGTTTATAGAATTAAGAGATAAGTTTTTTTCATATTTCAGATACTTTATATATAATTCAAGGAAATTAAATAAACTCATACCTATATATAATCACTCTCGATATCCTTCATCTTTCTTCTTATAATCTCTCTTATCTCCTTTGCCTTATCTACTGCCAGAGACCCCTGATCTTTGTCTTCTTTTAACGGATCGTAGCCTTCGGTTTTTGCAGTATTTAAAAATGCTTTTAACTTGCCTATCATGTCAATCATTAAATACCTTATTTTATCCGACCTGTAATCTACTTTTAAATTTTCTTTCGACAAGCCATTCAGCATGCCGGTAAATTTATGATCTACATATTTAAAGATACTGCTTACTTTCCGCGCATCGAGCTTCTTATTGGAATTTACTCCATCCAGGACCTTTTTCAGGTCTGTTGCAATCATAAGATCATAATCATATAACGCACTTCCCAGAGGGCTTTTTGGTCTTTCGATTTTTTTCTTTCTGAATAATGCCATTTTGTTTTATTCTCCATCTTCTCCGATTAAAAATATATCATTATTTTAATACAAAATCTAAAATAATCTACTATATTTGTTAAAGCTATCTTCCCTGATGAGCTGCTTTATCTCAAGAGAAACAAGAATTCCGAGTACTTCCCCGACTTCCATTTTCGAGTATCTTACTATTTCTTCTACACTCTTTGCCCTGAATCCGATAAATTCATATATTCTGGCCTCGTTACCCAGGATCCCGATATCCTGCCTGCTCTGTGTCTTCATATGGTCCGCGATATCGTAATCGCTGCGCAGTTTCAAATTTTCCTGACATACTTGAGAGAATTCCTCAAGTATGTCATCGATTCTCTCCACTAGCTTTGCACCGTTTTTAATCAGTTTATGACATCCTTTGCTTGCCGGACTAAAAATGTTGCCGGGAACTGCGAATACTTCTCTATTCTGTTTCAGTGCCATTTCACAGGTTATAACCGCTCCGCTTTTTTCTCCTGCTTCTATCACTATAACTCCCCTGCAAAGTCCGCTTATTATTCTGTTTCTTACAGGAAAATTACTTTTAAACGGAGGAGTTGCAGGAAAATATTCGGTTGCTATACTGCCATTTATGGTTATTTCCTCATATAAGAATTTATTTTCCGGGGGATAAACTATATCTATTCCGCAGCCCAGGATGCCGATGGTCCCTCCTTTCCCCTCAAGTGCCGCTTTATGCGCATAACTATCGATTCCCAGCGCCAGACCGCTAACAACCGTTATACCTATTTCAGATAGGTTTCTGCTGATATACCCGGCTGCTTCCCGGCCGTAAGCGGTACATTTCCTGCTGCCCACAATGGCGATCCCGAATTCCATTTCTTTTATTTTATTTCCTTTAAAGAATAAAAGTGGAGGAGGCGAATATATCTGTTTCAATATATCCGGATAACCGCGATCACCGATGCATAATAATTCAACTTTATTCTTAAGCATATAATCGATAACTTTAAGATATCCATACTTATCCCTTTCATGCATATCGGTTTCGGGATCATTATTATCTCTTTCCCCCGCTTCAAGATTCAATTTCAAATTTTCATATCCTAAAAAATGCTTGATGGTTTTATTTATATCACCGTTATTTTGCCTGTATATATCCATGAATTTCGAGGGTTTGATTTTCCTGTCAGTCAGTATATATAAGATTTTTTCTTTATTTCCCATCCTCATGATTAAAAATTACACTCCGTATTACAACCATATCCCATCCTGTAATTAATGGCTTCGATAACGTGGTTTTCTTTGATGATATCGCTATCTTCAAGATCAGCTATGGTCCTTGATACTTTTAAGATGCTTACCGTTCCTCTGGCTGTCAGATTATATTTTCCTGAAATCGCGTATATGAGGTCCCTTATTTTTTTATCATCTCTTAACCATTCATTTATAATGTTTATCCCGATTTCGGCATTGCAACTGATCTTTTTACCTTCGAATCTCTCATTCTGGATGCGAAGACATTTCTCAATGCGGCTCTTTATTTTATTTGAATTCTCACCCGCCCCGGTATTTATAAAACTTTTTTCCTGAAGCCTGGCAACAGTGACCCTCATATCGATTCTATCCATAACGGGTCCCGACATCTTCTTCCAGAATTTTTGTATTTCTCTCTGACTGCAGACACATTTTCTGCTTTCATCTCCGAAATATCCGCAATAGCAGGGATTGGTGGCCATTATCAGCATGAAATTACAGGGGAAGCTGTAAGAAAGATGGCTCCTCGTAATAATGATTTCCTTATTTTCGAGAGGCTGTCTCAGGTCTTCTATAAAATTTTTAGGAAACTGCGAGAACTCATCCAGAAATAGCAGGCCCTTATGTGCAAGACTTATTTCACCGGGTCTCGGATTGGCACCTCCTCCGATAAGCCCCGCTCTGCTTATTGTATGGTGCGGGTTCCTGAACGGCCTTTCCTGAATCAGACGATTAACATACTTTTCATATAGACTGTAGACCTTGGTGACCTCGATACATTCCTCCAGATTCAGATCAGGCATTATGGTAACCGCACGTCTTGCGAGCATGGTCTTACCGCTTCCCGGAGGGCCGATCAGTATTATATTATGCCTGCCGCTTACAGCTATCTCAAGTGCCCTCTTTGCTTTTAGCTGACCTTTTACATCGCTGAAATCAAAATCATAGGAGTTACCTCTGCCGGATATACTCTCGATTTTATCCCTGCATATAAATTTCCCGATATTTTCCCGGCAGGTAAACGCCTCCACAGCTTCGGACAGAGTTTTACATGCCACTATATCCACACCGTAAATAAAAGAAGCCTGGCTCGCAATTTCGCACGGCACCAAAAAATATTCTTTACGCATCTTCTGAGCTTCCTCCGCCATCGAAATCAGTCCCTTTACAGGATTTATCTTTCCATCAAGAGACAACTCACCTACAAAACAGAACTTTTCGGATATATCGCATTTAATCTGACCGCTTGCCGCAAGAATCGCGAGAGCTATCGGCAGATCATAAAAAGAACCGTCCTTTTTTATGTCTGCCGGTGATAGATTTACAATTATTTTTTTAACGGGAAAATCGAATCCGCTGTTTAGTACTGCGGACCTTACTCTCTGCCTTGATTCATTTACTGCTTTTCCGGGAAGCCCCACGATTATGAATTCGGGCAGACCCCTTGAAAGGTGCACCTCTACGGAAACTCTTATGGCATTGATTCCAATCAGTGTGAAACTGTCAAGTTTGAAGAACATGAAATAATTATATATATAATTGCATATATAGTCAATTACATAATAAAAGGCGGATAAGAGGATTAAGAGACAATTACACAATAAATATACAGATTAATCGATTGAAAATGATAAAAAGATAAAGGAAAGGTATTTTTATTTTTTTCTTAAATTCAAATAATATTTTTTCTCGATTGCAATCGATTTTCCTT
>JAQUOE010000014.1 GCA_028717265.1 Actinomycetota bacterium | reverse complement strand
AATGGAGTCGTCACTTATTGCGGTTTTTCACCTATTGGCGGAAGGACACTCGTAATAAAGCACAATAAAAAAATTAGGACCACTTATCTTAACCTTATGCAAATCTTTGTAACCACAGGGACCCATGTCAAACAGGGAGAAATCATTGCTGCCATCGGCGCTGAAGACGATCCTTCAAATCTTCAGCCTCATCTCCACTTTGGAGTGATATATGATGATAAATATCTTGATCCGGAAGATTTATTAAAAATTGATTACAGGAATATCTCGAAATTTCTTAATTTAAAGTATCTGCCATATGATTTCGAATTTGAATAAAGACAAAAGTAAGTTACTTATTATCGAAGTAGGATTGCATGTTTTTTATCTCTTCATTGATTTTTCTATCGATTTCTTCCTTGCATACTCCAAACTCGATTATATTAAGAGTCAACTTGATTTTTTCAAAAGTTTTTTTCAGGATACCATTGATTTTTGGTCCCTGCGATATGTCCTGAACACTTAATTGCAGGTAATCTTCACCGTCTGTAGTCGAGATAAACTTCATGTGTCCCAATTTAGTGCAGCCGTTTTTTTTGAGAAAATCGATAATGTTGCCGGCTGTTTCACCTATTTTCTTTACAAAATCTTCTTTGGTTACAGGACTGGACGAAGTTATTGTCACCTTTTTGGTTAAGATTACCGAACTGTTAGTATCCATAAGATATTAAATCTCAAATATTTTATAACAAAACTATTATATTTCAGATTCAGAAGGCTTATTCTAACACAACTTAATATTATGTCAAAGTATTTTAAATCATAAGCCGGATTAAATGGGTTCTTTCAGAATATATTTATATATCGCTTTTCCAAGACCCGAACTATGATTCTCATCTGTAATAATATCCGCCTGTTTCAATACTTCGGGATATGAATTCTTTACCGCTATATTAAGATCTGATTCCTTAAACATACTTAAATCATTGTAACTATCACCAAAAACAACCACTTCATCCTTTTTTATACTCAGCATCTTCAATAAAAATGCCAGCGCGTTTCCTTTTGAGGCATCCGGATTCAACATATCAAAAAAATATTTTCCCGATCTTATAAAGTTTATTTTTCCTGAAAACTTTTTTCTTAAATATCTATCCAGCGGATCGGTCTCTTTGATAGCTATATGTATATTGGCGGCATTTAACGAAAAATATTCAGTCTCAATATTCTCTGTTTTCGTTATTTTTTGTTCCACCTTCATGATATGGTCCATATCAGGATGATATTTTTCGTAAAAAATTTTACCGTCTACAAGAGCCACAAGAGGAGAATACCCTTTACTTTTTATGGTTTTTATAGCTTTAAGATAATAACGGGGTTCTATCTTGATCGCATTTATTATTCCCAGATTTTTATCAGTTATAACAGCTCCGTTTAAAGTCACTTGCGGAAGTTCCAGACTGAACAACTTTATAAGATATAATACCGAGAGTATCGATTTCCCTGTGGCGAGAATCACTTCGATTCCTCTCCTTCGACTTTCAAGAATAGCTTTTTTATTCAAATCGCTGAGATTCGAATTATTATCGAGCAGTGTACCATCTACATCGGTTACTATAAGCTTTATCATATTCGTACCTATTTATAAGTCGCGATTCCAATACAATCTTCAGCAGCTTCCATGACCGCTTCCGAAAATGTAGGATGAGCATGAACAGTCGAAGCAAGATCGTCTATGAGCAGTTCCCCTTTCATTGCTACGGCTACTTCATGTATCAGATCCGAAGCCCGGGGTCCTATCATCCGGGCACCTACTATCTCTCCGGTTTCACTGTTAGAAAGAATCTTTATAAAACCTCCGGTTTCTCCAGTGATATAAGCCTTACCGCTTGAGCTGAATGGAAACATACCGGTATATATTTTTATATTTTTCTTTCCTGCCTGCTTTTCATTTGATCCAACAGCCCCTATTTCAAGAGCCGTGAACACCGTCCATGGAATAACATCATAGCTTATTTCTTTTAATTTTCCTGAAATGTTTTCCGCAGCGATTTTCCCTTCCTCCGATGCTACATGCGCCAATTGGAATCCGCCTATAACATCTCCTACTGCATATATTCCCTCTGCATTTGTTTCAAGATGTGAATTAACTTTTATATAACCATCCTTATCTAAATTTATTCCTGCATTTTCAATACCGATACCGGTAGAATTAGGCTTTCTGCCAACAGCCATTAGAATTTTATCCGCAGTCAGTTCGTCTCCCATGCTCGTGGTACAAATGAATTTTTTCCCGCTTTTTCTAAAGTTTTCTACTTTTGAACCGACAAAAATATCAATTCCCTTCTGCTTCAATAAATCGAATATTATTTTTGAAATTTCTTCGTCTTCCGTCGATAGTATTCTGGGAAGTATCTCGATTACTGTGACACTGGATCCAAAGGAGGAAAAAATATATGCAGCTTCAATACCTATAACGCCGCCTCCTATGATCAGCAAGGATTCCGGCACTTCTTCAAGAGACAGCAATCCGGAATTCTCTATTATTCCATCTTCCGACAGATCGAATGGTTCCACGGCTGAAGCAGAAGATCCTGTAGCAATGATTATATTTTTTGTTTCGATTTCGATGTCCTGCCTGCCGGAAGTCTTTACCGATACTTTTCCTCTTGCAATTATTTCTCCGGCACCTTTTATAATTTCTATATTATTTTTTTTATAATTAGACTCCAGAGCTCTTCTCTGCATTTCGATTATACTGTCTTTTCTTGATACCGCTTTTTTAAAATCAAGTTTTGGCAATGAAACATCTATTCCAAGAGTTGCCGCTTTCTTTATTTCGTCAATAGTTCTTGCTATATGATAAAGAGTTTTTGTCGGTATGCAACCGCAATTCAAGCAAACTCCCCCTATATTATCTTTTTCAACCACTATGGTCGTAAGTCCTGATTTTGATGCTTTCATGGATGCCCCATAGCCTCCCGGTCCTCCTCCAAGTACGACAAGATCAGCTTTTTTTATACTCATATTGCTAAAAACTCCTTTCCCGGTCATTCAAAAACAAGAAATAATTATATGTATTAATATGATAAAATAATTCAATCATAATCAATAATTAAGACAATGGAAATCTCAGAACAAAAATCCATAAATAAGAACTATAAAGTAATAAATAACTTAAAGAGTGCCAGTACGAAAAAAAATATCCCGGTTTTTGACCCGGGCCTTATATCCTATGACTCCGGTTATGATCTTCAGGAAGAAATTTTCGAACTGATAAAATCAAATGATTACCCGGGCGCTATATTACTTCTTGAACATTATCCGGTCATAACCATAGGAAACAATAAAAATACAGATAATCTTCTGGTAAGCAGGGAGGAACTCCACAGGCAAAATATAGAGCTCGTACAATCCAACCGCGGCGGTGATATGACCCTTCATTCTCCCGGTCAAATCGTTTGTTATACGATTTTAAATCTTACCCGGTTTAAGAAGGATTTGCCATTTTTTGTCCATAACCTTGAAGAAGTCATAATAGATGTGCTAATCAGTTATGATATACGCGGAATGAGAATAAATAAACACCGGGGAGTATTTATCGGCGGCTTTAAAATAGCATCTATCGGGCTAAGGGTCAGAAAGTGGATTACACTTCACGGGTTCTCATTAAATGTGAACAACAATTTAAAATATTTCGATAATATAATAGCATGCGGCCTGAAAGATTATCCCCAGACCTCAATGGAAAAAATTTCCAATAAAAAAATCCCGATCCGTAATGTCAAAGAACAGATACTTAAAAGTTTCAGTAGTATCTTCGAAATACCAGTAACAGGAATTACAAAGCTTTAAAAAGGCTTAAATCTCTTTCTTTATATTATTACCATTATCTTTCTTTAATACTGCATATATTTCTTTTATTACTTTTAATGGTTCCTTGAATAATCTTTTAGGGAGAAAAGGCATCAATGCCGCAAATGCTTTTCTCATATCTTCAGTCATTCTGTGTGGTTTAGTAAGAATCCTGTTTATGAAATCTTCTGCAAAAACAGTTCTCAAATGGCGCCTGTCAATTTCTATTCTTTTATTGCAGTTGTCACAAACAACACTCCGGAGATAGTTGCCTATATAGTAAACCGTATGCTGTGACTCTTTGTTGCAACTAATACAGAATAATATTATTTTTTCTTCTCTGTCTTTCATTTTTAAAATATTCCGGAAAGATTTTTAAATTCAACCGGTCAGCCCGGCAGGATTCTCTATGGACTCTACTAATTCCCGCAGGAATTTTGCTCCCGTCGTTCCATCGATTATTCTGTGATCGCACGAGACACTAAGATCAATAAAAGATTCCGGCCTGATCTTCCCATCTATTATGGCAGGTTCCGTATATATTTCGCCGGCAGCCAGTATAGCTGCCTGGGGAGGGTTTATTATGGGAGAAAAAGATCTTATGCCGTGCATGCCCAGATTGGTAACCGTAAAAGTCCCCTTTGAAATATCTTCCAGACCAAGTCTTCCTTCCTTTACTTTTTTGATAAGTTCGATCCTTTTTTTTGCGATATCTATAATTTTCAACCTGTCGCAGTTGAATATGGTAGGAACCATAAGTCCCCCTTCGGATGAAACCGCAAGACCAATATTTATATCATCGTATATTATATAATTTCCATCAGAAAAAGTTGAATTCAATTCCAGATTATTCCGAAGCGCATCTGCAGCTGCTTTCACTAAAAAATCGGTATAGGTAATTCTTACTCCGGATTTTTCATCTATTTTTTCGTTTAATTCTTCCTTCAAACCTTTAAGCAGAGTGGCATTGGCTTTTGAATTCAAGACTATTTCAGGTATATTTAACGCTGAATAACTCATTCTATCGGCTATCAGTTTTCTTATTCCCTCAAGCCGGACTGATGATTTTATAGTTATCCCTGCAGATTCAGATTCTGCTTCTTTCTTTCCGGTTTCCCTTTTTTGATTGGAGTAAGCTATCAAATCTTCTTTCACTATTCTTCCGCCCGGTCCCGAACCTTTAATTTTTCCTGTTCTGTAATCGATGCCTATCTCTTCTGCCATCTTTCTTGCAAGAGGCGATATTTTAATCTTATCTCCGGAGATTCCGGCATCTTCTTTTCTACTGCTTACTTTTTCCGCTGTTTTTTTTATCTCCGTACCGCCTGCTCTTTTTGTTGTGTTTTGAGCGGGTTCATACTGAGGAAGTTTTTCATCTTCTTCGCCTATGTATGCTATCACTCCGGTTACAGGGACCTCTTCTCCTTCTGCTTTGATTATTTTCTTTAAAATGCCGGATTGATATGACTCTACTTCGATGGTCACCTTATCGGTCATTACTTCAAACAATACCTCGCCCTTTTCTACCCTGTCTCCTTCTTTTTTATGCCATTTTTCAATCCTGCCGGATTCCATTGTGATCCCCAGCTTTGGCATTATGACTTCATACATTTCCTGAACCTCCACCGAAATAATAATCTGTTTTTCTATTGATTAATAGTTATGATAACATACCAAAATCCAATTAAACACCCGGACTTTATCCTAATAGATCCAAAATTCCCTTTTCGATCCTCTCCACACCGGGAATCATTTCCTGTTCAAGTACCAGGCTGTAAGGAACCGGGCAATTTCTTCCGGCAACCCTTTTTATGGGGGCATCCAGCCAATCAAATCCTTTTTCGGAAACCTGGGCCACAACCTCGCCCATAAATCCGCCAAAAACCGGTGCTTCTTCCACACATATAAGTTTACCCGTTTTCTTGATCGAATTCAGTATAATGTCGATATCGAGAGGTTTCAGCGTTCGTATATCCACTACTTCGCAATCGATGCCTTTTTCTAAAGAAAGTTTTTCTGCAGCTTCCAGAGATTTTTGCACCATATAGGAAGTTGCAACTATGCTGATATCGCTGCCCCCTTTTTTTATATCGCCTTTCCCCAGCGGAATCTCATACATTTCTTCCGGAACACTGTTAGTATATTTTTTATTTTTATAAAGCAACTTATGTTCTATAAAAATTACAGGATTATCGTCATTTATTGAAGATATCAGAAGCCCCTTTGCATCATACGGGCAGGAGGGCATAACCACCTTCAGCCCGGGAATATGTGCAACTATGGCCTCCAGGCTCTGGGAATGCTGGGCCGCCGCACCGGTTCCGCCGCCGCCGGCAGTCCTTATTACCATAGGTACCCTCGCCTTTCCGCCGAACATATAACATATTTTAGCAGCCTGGTTAGCAATCTGATCCATGGCTATTGTTATAAAATCAGAAAACATTATCTCGGCTATGGGCCTCATTCCGGTTATTGCACTTCCGGCTGCGATACCTATTATAGCTTCTTCGGAAATGGGAGTATTTCTGATTCTTTCACTGCCGAATTCCTCCAGCATTCCGACAGTCACACCGAAGGCACCGCCGTATTCCGCAATATCCTCTCCAATCAGGTATACATCGTTATCCGCTCTCATCTTCTGCTGCATTGCCTCCCTCAGTGCCTCGAGATATGTCAATTGTCTTGCATTATTTTTAAGCATATACATCATCCTCAACTTCGGAAGGATCGGGGAACGGACTTTCTCTTGCAAATTCCGATGCTTTCTGTATTTTGTTCATAACTTCTTTTTCAAGATCGCTATCATCTTTTTCGGTTATTATTTTCCTGCTGATCAGGATCTCTCTGTATCTTTTTATGGGATCTCTTTCTTTCCATTCCTTTATTTCTTCTCTGGTCCTGTAAACCTGAGCATCACTTTTAGAATGGCCGCTCCATCTGTAGGTCAGGCTTTCAACAAGTACTGGACCTTTTCCGGTCCTGCATCTGCCGGCAAAATATGAGATAGTATTGAATACCTCAATAAGATCATTTCCGTCAATGGTCAATCCTTCTATGCCGTAAGCATACTTTCTATCCGATATTCTTTTTATATTGAATGCTTCTTTAACCGATGTGGACATCCCGTAAACGTTATTTTCGCAGAGATATACCACCGGCAGATCCCATATGGAAGCTATATTTATCGAACTGTGGAATATACCCTGATTAGCTGCTCCGTCTCCAAAGAAACACACTACTATTTTCCCGTTCTTTTTCATCTTGCAGGTCAGTGCCCCACCGGTAGCGATACCGATACTTCCGCCTACTACTCCATTTGCACCGAGATTCCCTGACCGGACATCTGCTATATGCATCGATCCGCCTTTGCCTTTGCTGTATCCTGTTTTCTTCCCCAGCAGTTCCGCCATCATTATATTGAGGTCGGCACCCTTCGCAATACAATGACCATGGCCCCTGTGGGTCGAGGTTATGTAATCGTCGCTTTGAATAGCACAAATAGCTCCGACTGCAGTTGCTTCCTCACCGGTATACAGATGGCAGGTACCATGTATCATTCCCCTTATAATGAATTGTTCGGCCTCATTTTCAAAATGCCTTATTTCATACATCTTTCTGAGCATCTCTATTTTCAGGTCATTACTCAAACCGGTAAATCTATCTTCAATTTTATATCCATTAACATCTTTATAAAGTTTTTTTGACACTAAAAATCCTTTTTTACTATTTATCCAATTTATTGATATTTAATGCAGTCTCTTCGTCAGTAAACAATATGTCAAGAAACCTTCCTCTTAAAGCACCGGATATGACTTTTAGTTTTCTTTTGCCAAAAGCAACTCCTATGACTTTTTTTACTTTTTTTAATCTCTCCGGTGAAATTCTTACGATCCTTTCATCTATTTTATTGGGAACCGGCTCGCCATTTTCACCTATAAAAATAAGATTAATATCCCCCACGACTCCCAGACTTTCCAGATATTTGAATTCCTCCGGACTAAAACTACCTGTTTTAATAAGAGTGGAATCCTGACCAATATCACTTAAGCCTACCATAGCAATGTCGATTTTTTCTGTCAATTTTATTACTTCTCTTGTATTACTGTCCTTTTCAACAATCTCTTTTATTTCTTTAGTATCAAGAACAGCAGGAGAATGCATCACATAGCTTACACCGCCAAGTCTGTCTGCGATATTTCTGGCAACTGAGTTTGTATGGACCCCTGTTCCTGTTTTTCCCAGCCCTCCGATGATCGGTATTACTTTAATACCGGCCTTGCCTCTTACATCGATATAATCCGATATTCCCTTAAGTGAATTCCCCCAACCGATTCCGAGGGAACTGCCATTTTCAAGTATTCTTTCCAATAAATCATTTAGCGGATCAGCCATTGCTTTAAGCGTCTCTTCAATATTTCTATAGGTCGGAACAACTATGCACTCCTTTATATTAAATTTTTTTTCGATCGAATTCTCAAGATTAGAGTAATCGCACTCCTGCAGATTTATTTTTATCTCTACGATTTTTTCTTTTTTGGCTCTATCCAGATATCTTGAAACTTTTGTCCTTGAAATGCTCAATCTTTCAGCAATCTTCTGCTGTGTTTGATTTTCTATATAATAAAGCTCTGCAATCCTTGTCAATATTCTTTTTTTTTCAATTCCTTCCATGATATATTCCAATTAGATGTGTGCACAATTGTGCAATAATTGCTCATTTGTTTAAAAGTATATATTAAAAAAAAGGAATTTTCAATCAATTATTTTTATAATTAAATAGTTGCCTTCATTTTATCCAAAATAGTAAGTATAATATAAAAACATCAAAAATTATAAAGATTCGGATTATGTCAACCACCTATAAGGCAGTTAATTTTATAATAGAATTAGGACCGGTTTTTCTGATTCCTGTAATATTGTTCATAATAAGCCTTATCGTCACAAGAAGCCCATTAAAGAATTTAAAGAACTTTGCTTTTATGCTGACGGGAATGACAGGCATTTCGGTAATGATCACCCTTTTTGTAAATTTTTTTGCTCCTCTTGTAAGCACCATATTGATGAATTCCTCAAAAAATTTCGAAATCATCGATGCAGGATGGGTAGTTTCCAGAGCAGTCGTCTTAAATTCTCCCATTATCCTCCAGATAATAATAGCTGTATTTATTCTAAACCTGATTATGCTCTTTTTAAGATTTACCAGGACGATCAATATAGATCTCTGGAATTATTGGGCTTTCCTGCTGGCAGGTTCAATTGTTTATACAATTACCGAAATAAAATTGATGGGAATACTTATGGCCATTATAGTAGCTGCAATAACTTTTATACTTTCAGATATATATGCACCACATATCGAAAGTTATTTTGGTATCAAGGGTATTTCCAATCCACAGCCCAATATCATTTGCTGGGCTCCCTTTTCACAATTCATTAATACAATATTTGACCGAATCCCTTTTATAAGAAGAATGCATATCTTTTATGAAGAAATTCAATACAAGTTAGGGATTTTTTCGGAACCCATAATAATGGGCTTTATTATCGGAACCATAATAGGAGCCATTACCCGTTATAAGAATTTTTCTCTGAATCCGGTACCCAATATCTTTTATTCTTTATCAAGCGGTGTGGTACTTTCAATAATTATGGTACTTATGCCCAGAGCGACCAACCTGCTCTTCAGGGGTCTTGTTCCCACTATAAATGACATAAAAAGTTTTATAGCGCGGCGGATCACAAAAAGAGAATTGTATATCGGCCTGGATTCTGTGGCATTAGTCGGACAACCTTCTATAATCTTCTTATCGGTTTTTATAATTCCGCTGACAGTTTATATTTCAACTATTCTTCCGGGTAATAATGTACTCCCAAATGCCGACCTTATAATAATCCCTTTTCTGTTGATCTGGATCATAGCCCCTTCCGGAGGAGATATATTTAGAAGTTTCATATCTGCAATAATCATAATTCCAGTCATTCTCTGGATAACTACTAATATGGGGTATTTATTTACTAACCTGTTCTTGAAATATGATCTGGAATTAATAGAAGGGTATAACAGGATTTCGAGTATCGGGGGCAGTTCCAATGTATTTTTCTGGATACTGCTAAAAACTCTGGAACCGATATTTAATTTATTTCTATGATACTATAATTCTTATCTTTTTCTCGTTATCCTGTGTAGATATTCCGTATATAAATTCTTATGGATTACTGATTTTTCCCTGAAATTATAGATTCCATTTCTTTCCAGGACTAATTTTATTTTCCTATCGTTATGCATGATAATGTCCCTTACGTTTAGAATATTTGTCCTGCTTACCCATAAATCCGATTCCTGAGAAATATAAGGGAAAAAAGAATGAGCTTTTATTATATTCTCCCAGGGAATTTCGACCCTATCGACAAGATCAGTATAATTGATATCAGGAGCCTCTTTTATGATATTTTTGGCCTGATTTAATATTTCCAGATTTACTTTTTTTTCGATTCTTTTAAGATTATACGAGGATATCGCCATGAAAACGCCATAAGCAAATACGGGTGGAATTATAAAGTAGTAATAACTATAAATGAAATCTATAATATATTTTCCCATTCTGCCTAAAAATATTTTAAGCCAGACAGTGGTCATTTTTTATCTCTCCGATTAAATTGATTCCGTTATTGCGCAGATTAATATTTAAATATTCTAACAAAAATAATAGCAGCCGTATACGATAATAAAACATGCATTGATATTCAGTTAAAAATTGGTGGAGATGAGCGGGATCGAACCGCTGACCTCCTGCTTGCAAGGCAGGCGCTCTCCCAGCTGAGCTACACCCCCACATTTAGTTGACTGGTGGGCCTATCTGGACTCGAACCAGAGGCCTCATCCTTATCAGGGATGCGCTCTAACCAGCTGAGCTATAGGCCCCAATCCGAATTTAAAACAGAGGTCAAAATAACAATTTAATACTTTTTTGTCAAGGTAAAGCCACAAGTAAATATGGAAGAAAATGATTTTAAAGGTAAATCTATTTAACTGCTTCAGGTTCTTTAACCTTTGCTTCTACTTCCTTCCCTGGCAAAAATCTCAGTTCAATCCCTCCGGTGATCTTTAAAACCACATTTATTATCCAGACTACAAGAGTCCCTGCGGCAGCATAAAATATGGAAGCAACAAGTCCGCCAACGATGAGTATTGTAATAGTCACCGCGGTACCCCCGCCAAGGAAACTGAATAAAACGCCGATATTTCTAAGACCCAGGCTCGTAAGAATGCCATTCATATTAATACCAGAAGAAGCCAAACCAAGCCATCCAATGAGCCCGATGATTGATAGCACGATTGCGGATAATATAAAGAATATCAGATAAAAGACCAGCAGGTACTTGAACATTGAAAATTCGCCAATACTTCTGAGAATTTTCCTTTCAACAGCCAATTTTTTTTCAGCCACCTTACTCCTTAAGTAAATGAAAAGTAAACTGCATAAACCTATATTGTACCGACTGCAGTATATCTTATTTAATAATCAATAACAGCCAACAGTTGCCATACTTATTACATCTTGAAGTATTTATCGGTCAAGCTGGCGATGCCCGGAATTCTGAAAGTCTTGCCCTGAAAACTCATGACGATCGCAACAATCCCAAGTATCCAGGCGACACCCCAGATCAGCCAACCCAACCAGGAAAAGAAATACCATCCTATAAAAGGAATCCATCCGAGAATAGCTGAAAATACTATTACACTGGCTACTTCAACAATACCCAGGATTAAAGCCTGAAGAGCGTTCCATTTCACGAATTTGTTCTCTTTTTCTATAAGCCAGATAACCAATCCGCCAATAAAGCTAAAAAGATATGCAAGTAGTACCGCAATTTTCGGCTCCATCGCGGTAGAACTCTTTTTATTGAAATCCGAATCTACTTCTACTTTTGTAATTTCAGCCATTTTATTTTACCCCCTTTTAATTTGGTATTTATTAGCCAAAAAATAAAATTACTACTTGAAAAATATGATAACAGATTTAACTGATAAATTAAATCAAATCATTCAATCACCTTCAGAAGCCACGATTGAGTATGAGGCCACTTCTGCGCCTCCTCCCAGGTTGATTACCCTTACACCCTGTGTGGATCTACCGATTCTTGATATCGATTTTGCGGGAATCCTGATAAGAATCCCTTCTTTGGAGATGATCATGACATCATGCTCATCCTTCAGTATGCCTGCACCGGCGACCTTTCCTTTTTTCTCGGTAATCTTTAAAGTCTTGACGCCCAATCCGCCTCTTTTTTGTTTGTTATACTCCGCCAGCTGCGTCCTTTTCCCATAACCATTTTCAGTAAGAACAAAGAGATCTCCTTCAGTTTCTTTTACCACCATCATCGAAAGAACCTCATCCTCTTTTGATAGCCTCATTCCCTTTACTCCCTGTGAAGACCTTCCCATCGGTCTGCAGTCTTTTTCGCTGAATCTTATGGCTTTTCCGTCTCTCGTAACCATTATAATCTCATCGTTGCCGTTGGATTTTTCTACACCGATGAGCTCATCTCCCTTCTTGATGGTAATGGCAATTATCCCGTCCTTTCTGGAAGTGTCATATGCTTCGATTGGAGTCTTTTTGATTATCCCTTTCTTTGTGGCCATTATCAAATACCTGTCGTCTCCGTAATCTTTAACCGCTATTACCGCTGCAACCATTTCACCGGGAACAAAAGGAAGCAAGTTCACGATTGCCTTACCTTTGGACATCCTGCTCCCGGCAGGAATTTGATGGACCTTGACCCTGTATACCTTTCCAAGGTTTGAGAAGAACATTATATAGTGATGGGTCGATGCAATGAACAGGTGTTTGACAAAATCATTCTCCTTTAGATTGGTCCCGGTGACACCTTTTCCGCCTCTTCCCTGTTTTCTATAAGTAGTTGCCGGAACTCTTTTTATATAACCTGAATGAGATATGGATATTACATTTTCCTCCTCCGGTATCAGATCCTCGATCTCGATATCGGAAATATCAGTCGTGATATCCGTTCTTCTTTCATCATTATATTTTTTCTTGATTTCTTCCAGCTCATTTTTTATTACTTCGTATATCAACTTGTCGCTTGCCAGAAGCTTCTTTAGCTGCTTTATTCTTTCAACCAGCTGCTTATGCTCTGATTTTATCTTATCTCTTTCCAGTCCGGTCAACCTGTGCAGCCTCAAATCCAGTATGGCCTGCGCCTGTATTACGGTGAGTTTAAAATTTTTAACGAGCCTTTCCCGCGCGGTGGGTACATCCTTGGAGGATCTTATAGTCTTTATAACTTCATCCAGATTATCCAGAGCTATCAGAAGACCCTTAAGTATATGTTCCCGCTCTTCAGCTTTCTTTAATTCATATTTGGTTCTCCTCACCACCACTGTAAACCTGTGTTTCACATACTGCTCTATCAGACCCGGCAGGTTCATGATCCTGGGGACGCTGTCTACCAGGGCCAGCATAATAATTCCAAAAGTATCCTCAAGCTGGGTATTTTTATACAGGGAGTTTATTATTACACTGGGGATTGCATCCTTTTTGATCTCCACTACTACCCTCATTCCGCTTTTATCCGATTCATCCCGCAAGTCGCTAACTCCTTCTATCCTTTTAGTTTTAACCAGTTCGGCAATATTTCCGACCAATTTGGATTTATTAACCTGATATGGAAGCTCGCTTATTATAATCTGGGTCCTGCCTTTTTTAGGCTGCTCCTGGTGCACTCTCCCTCTTACTACTATGCGCCCGCGTCCGGTCTCATATGCTTCCCTGATTCCTCCCATTCCCATTATGATCCCGCCGGTGGGAAAATCCGGGCCTTTTATCTTTTTCATGAGATCTGTTGCCGTGGATTTGGGATTATCTATATAATAAATCACGCCGTCGATTATCTCTCCCAGATTATGGGGCGGAATATTCGTGGCCATACCCACTGCAATTCCCGAGGAACCATTGACCAGAAGATTTGGGAATTTGGCCGGCAGCAAAGATGGTTCCTTTAAGGAACTGTCAAAATTATCCACAAACTCTATGGTATCCTTATCAATATCCATGAGCAGTTCTTCGGATATTGGGGAAAGTCTGGCTTCGGTATATCTCATGGCTGCGGCTCTATCGCCATCAACAGAACCGAAATTTCCGTGTCCGTCTATCAAGACGTAGCGCTGCGAAAAATCCTGAGCCATTCGCACCATAGTGTCATAGACTGCAGTATCGCCATGAGGGTGATACTTGCCGAGTACTTCTCCTACGATTCGGGCACATTTCTTGTAGGCTGTATTGGATCTCATACCCATATCATTCATGGCATATAAAATTCTTCTGTGGACCGGTTTGAGACCGTCTCTTGCATCCGGCAATGCCCTTCCTATGATCACACTCATTGCATAGCTCAGATAGGAATCCTGCATTTCAGATTCTATCTCAACATTCTTTATCTTGCCCCTTAATTCAAAAACCATTTATACTCCTGACTATATATCTATAAACGATACACCTTTGGCATTCTTTTCAATGAATTCTCTCCTCGGTTCCACTTTATTTCCCATCAGAGTAGAGAAAACATCATCCGCTATCAATGCATCTTCAATTTCTACTTTAAGAAGTGTCCTTGCCTCGGGATTCATTGTTGTCTCCCAGAGCTGCTCCGGATCCATTTCTCCCAGGCCTTTGTACTGCTGAACGGTTATTTTTTTATCCTCAAACTTCTTTTTTATATTCTCCAGTTCTCTGTCACTGTAGGCATAAGAAACTTCTTTTTCATTTTTAACCTGATACAGCGGAGGCTGTGCAATATAAATATATCCGGTTTCGATCATTTCCTTCATATACCTGTAAAGGAATGTCAAAATCAGTGTTCTTATATGGGCTCCGTCTACATCGGCATCGGTCATGATTATTACTTTATGATATCTCGCGTTTTCAATATCGAATTCTTCCCCGATTCCTGAACCCATGGCGGTTACCATAGCCTGTATTTCTTCACTGCTTAATATCTTGTGCAGTCTTGCTTTTTCGACATTTAATATTTTACCTTTAAGGGGAAGGATCGCCTGAAATCTTCTGTCCCTCGCCTGTTTTGCACTTCCCCCCGCGGAATCTCCTTCAACTAAAAATAGCTCACTGTATTTGGGGTCATTTATAGAACAATCGGCAAGTTTTCCGGGAAGAGAGCTGCTTTCCAGCAGTGATTTCTTTCTGGTAAGGTCCCTTGCTTTTTTTGCAGCAGCTCTTGCTCTTGAGGCATCCATGCACTTACTTACTATGATCCTTCCTATGGATGGATTTTCTCCCAGGTATTCGGCAAGTTTTGTATTTACAGTAGATTCCACGAAACCTTTCATTTCGCTGTTACCCAGTTTGGTCTTTGTCTGCCCCTCGAATTGAGGTTCCTTCAATTTAACGCTGATGATCGCAGTAAGACCCTCCCTGATATCCTCACCAAAAAGATTTTCATCTTTTTCTTTCAATATATTACTGCTGCGTGCATAGTCATTTATAGTTCTTGTAAGGGCGCCCTTGAAACCGCTTAAGTGTGTTCCGCCTTCCGTAGTATTTATGTTATTGGCAAATGAAAAGATACTTTCCGAATAACCATCAGTATATTGCATTGCAATTTCTACTTCCTGGTCCTTAACCACATTATTGAAATATATTACTTTCTTATGTAAAACATCTTTTTTCTCGCATAAGTATTTTACAAAATCTACTATCCCGCCTTCATACTGGTATACTTCTTTCTTTTCCGGTTTTTCTCTTGAATCTGCAAGGGTAATTTTTAATCCTTTGTTCAGGAAAGCCATTTCTTTCATCCTGCTTGCAAGTATCTCGAATTTATAATCGATTTCTTCAAATATTTCTTTATCAGGGTAGAAAGTTATCGCCGTTCCATGAGTATCTGTTTTTTCACCTTTTATAAGACCGGTGACCGGTTCTCCTCTTACGAAATCCTGCCTGTAGATATGGCCATCTCTTCTTACTTCAACGACCAGTTTTTCAGAAAGAGCATTGACTACGGAGACTCCGACACCGTGCAATCCGCCGGATACCTTGTATCCTTCTCCACCAAACTTGCCGCCGGCATGTAGCTTTGTAAGCACTATTTCTACCGCCGGCTTATTGAACCTTTCGACTTTTTTTACCGGTATCCCTCTGCCGTTATCAATAACGGTAACTGAATTATCATTATTCAATACAACCAGTATGTTATCGCAAAATCCTCCCATTGCCTCATCTATACTATTATCCACAACCTCATAAATAAGATGGTGAAGACCCCTTGACCCGGTTGAACCAATATACATACTTGGCCTTTTTCTGACTGCTGCCAGGCCTTCCAGAACTGTAATATCTTTAGCGTCGTAACTTGATTTTTTCAAAAAAAACTCCTCAAAAATTTAATAATTTCTTTTTTTCAATATAGATAAAGGGCAATAAGTAAACATTAAAACTACACCGATACCCATTACCCTTTTCAGGTTTAAATATATAATTTTTTTCAAAAAATATGATATTTCTTATGAACTATCGACACCAAATATTATACCATATTTAAGTGAAAATTTGCTTAAGAAAAAGGTGGGGGATTTTAAAGATTTTGCTTAAATCTTATGTTTTTTACGACTTCTTCTCCAATAAATGAATTTATTTTTTCGATCAACTGTCCTGACATCAGGCTCAGTTCATTTGCCCAGGTGGAAGTGCTGACCGATATATACAATATCCCTCTTATTATCCTTTCGGGCTTTGACTTTTTATATATTTCCGTACCTACGATTTCTTCCCAGCGATTAAAAATACTGGATATATTCAATTTTCTTTTTATATCCATTTTTTTTACAACGTTATCGATTATACTTCCGATATTTTCAATTTCATTCATAGTCATATTATATGCCGCAGATTACAAATCCGAAACTGCGATTCTATTATCTTTAATTAAAAACTTACTCCCAAATTCCAGATCCAGCTTATCGAGATAACTTATATTTGTAGTGGTCACAAAAGTCTGGAACTTATCACTTACCGCTTTTACCAGTATTTTTTTTCTTTCTATATCAAGTTCCGAAAATACATCATCCAGAAGAAGAACCGGATCTTTTTTTATTTTCTTTTTGAGGATATCCAGTTCACAGAGTCTCAGACTTATCGAAGCTATACGCTGCTGCCCCTGTGAACCAAAATATCTTATATTCCTGCTATCAAGTAAAATCATAAAATCATCCCTGTGCGGCCCTATTGTAGTGGTCTTGTACAAAAGGTCCTTTTTAAAACTTTCTTTTAATTCCCTGTGAAATATTGTCATAATATCATCCGGTCCGAAACTTTCCATTACCGGATTTTTCTTATTTTCATAATCCGCAAGACCATCGGAACCATACCCTCTATCCCAGCTAAAAATGTAATTAATATTAACTTTGACTCCTTTAAAGAAACTGCTTATGCAGTTTTTAAAATCAGCCGCAAATTCAGTCAGTAAGTCATATCTTTTTTTAATTATATCGACACCGTATTTTACGAGATTATCGTCCCACACATCCAGTGTGGAATTACATACTGCACCGGTTCTCGTATTGAGACTCTTTATAAGGCTGCTTCTCTGGGTAAGTATTTTCTGATATTGCAGACGCTGCCTGTAATATGACGGATCGATTTTTTCAAGTATGCTGTCCAGAAAATTTCTTCTTTCCATGGGGCCCGATTTGACTATCTTCAGGTCATCAGGAGAAAAAATTACAGAGGGGAGTATCGATATAAAATCGGATTTTTTTCTCCGGATTATTTTATCTACCTTTATTTTTATATTATTACCCTTATGCAGTTCTATTTCTATGAAACAGTCCGGTTCGTCCTCTTTTTCGGAGCCGATCAAAGCCTTTACCTTTGAGTAATCACTCTCCCAGTTTATGATTTCATCCTGGCCGTATGTTCTGTGAGATCTGCCCGTAGAAAGATAATATATGGATTCCAGCAAATTGGTCTTGCCATTACCGTTATTGCCAAGTATAAGAATGGTATTTTTGTCAAAATTCAAATTGACATGAATGTAATTTCTATAATTTTTAAGTTCTAACTTTTTTAAATACACATGCAGTCGAAAGGATCACGATTTGCAAATAGTAAATTACAAATCATAAATTATACTTTCTTATTTTTCTGTTTCTGCGGCAGAATTATTATCAACCAGTATACCAGACCTACCATAACGGCTCCGCCTATGATATTACCCAGTGTAACAGGAAGGAGATTGCCGAGGAGCCCCATTACATTAAGCCGGTCAGTGGATGTATCCGGACCCATTTTTGCTATCTGGCTGATAACACCTTTGTTGTTCCTCAGCAGGATCCCCATAGGGATGAAATACATATTTGCGATGCTGTGTTCGAATCCCGAAGCAACAAATGCCGTTATCGGAAAGATAATGGCGGCAATCTTGCTTATGACACTCCTCGCGCTGAAACAGAGCCATACGGCCAGACAGACCAGTGCATTACAAAGGATCCCCCTGGAAAATGCTTCGAGAAAAGTAAGATTCACTTTATCTGCCGCGATCAGGACCATTTTTGCTCCAAGCATATAATCTTTCATTTTCCAGAGGTTGGTGAGAAACATGAGAAAAACGATAGACAAGGATCCTATGAAATTGCCGATATATGTTATACCCCAGTTTTTCAGAAGCTGTTTGCAGGTCACAGTTCTTGATGCAAAACCCATCATAAGAAGATTATTGCCTGTGAAAAGTTCCGCTCCTGCAATTACCACCAGTATGAGTCCGAGCGAAAATGCAAGTCCGCCAAGCGTTCTCGTAAGACCCACACTTAAATTTGAATCAAAAACCACCAGGGTAAAAAATTCTGCACCGAGCGCGATAAAGGCACCCGCAAGGATAGAAAGCATGGAAAGACTCAAAAGACATAGTTTTGTCTTGGATACACATGCGGTGTTGACCCTTTTTGCCATATCTGCAGGTAAATAATCGTCAAAACCCAATCCCTGTTCCGACACTGTCTTGCCTCCTTTAATAAATTTTATTCGTTGATATGGAACCGTATCCGGTTAATTTATATTTCAATAAATCCTTACCTTAATTCCCAGGGGAAGCATTTCATACATCCATCTTACTTCATCCAGTTTCAGTCTTATGCATCCATGGCTGGCAGGAGTGCCCAGCCTGTCAATTTCCTCCTGAATAAATTTATGATTTTCAATATCAAAGGGTACGCTGTGGAAAAGATAGTCATCTTTAAATTTTATCCAGTAGTAAGCACCCATTTTATACTTTTTATTCTCAAAAACAGGACCCTTTTCAGTGGTCGTGAATTCCCCGGTCGGAGTCGGCTTCTCTTCTGTACCTCCGGAGCATATCATCGTTTTTATCAGGTTACCTTCATAGTATATAAAAACCTTTTGCACTGAGAGGTCCACATCTATTCTGAAATTATCACTGCTGCCGAAATCAATTTCCTCATCTCCGATTTGTTCCATATTTTCTGTTTCGTTCTGTATTTCTTCACCGTCTGTCTCTATCTCCTCTTCTGCATTTTCCTCCGATTCTTTTTCAATCGGAGCATCCGAATCATCACCCATAATATTCTCATCAACTTCATCATCCGGTAAATCTTCGTTATCAGAATTTTCTGAATCGGTTTCATCCGGACCATTATCTGAATTATTATTACCTGTCACAGCATTATTCAAATCATCGTTTTCTGCAGTTTCCGATGATCCTCCCGAAGTTTCCAAATTTTCCGCGCAGGATAAAGTCATAATACAGGTAAACACGCCAATCATCAAAATATATATTAATGTCAATATTTTATAGCTTCCCTTTTTCGAAAAACCTCTCAATCGTTCCACCGCCAATTTATTTGATAGATAAATTCTTTTATCACCATTATAATAATTACAGGATTTTATAAAAGAAGAATTTAAAATAGAACTTTTTAGTTTCTTAAATTTTATGGCATATTTATTATACAATTATAAAAATTTTGTTATAATTCAATAGATTCGAAACGAATATCAAGATAAATAACCAAAGGTTATAGTGGCAGAAAATAAACCGGATAAAACCGCTAGTTTACTTGGCAGAGTTATTTCGATTGTAAACCAAAAAGGCGGTGTGGGGAAAAGCACAACCGCAATAAATCTATCCGCTTATTTAAGTTGCTCGGGTTATAGAACCCTCCTTATCGATTTGGACCCTCAGGGAAATTCTACGACGGGATTGGGTATCTACATAAATAAAAATCACAACTCGATTTATGATGTCCTTATCAATAACCTTGATCCGGGCAAGATCATAATATCTACTCAATACGAATATCTGGACATCTTGCCGTCTTCGACAAAACTTGCCGGTGCCGAGATAGAATTAGTATCGGGTTTTAAAAGAGAGTACAGGTTAAAAAAAGCAATCGACAGCGTTGCAGATTTTTATGATTATATAATAATTGATTGTTTGCCAGCTCTCGGGCTTTTGACTCTGAACGCACTTACAGCTTCAAAAGAAGTAGTGATCCCTCTTCAATGCGAATACTACGCACTTGAAGGAATTGGAAGACTTGTAGACACTATAAATCTGGTCAAAAAAAATCTGAATCCTGAACTGGAAATATCGGGAATAGTGGTTACAATGTATAGTAAGACAAGGCTTGCAAATCAGTCTATTAAAAATATCAATAAATATTTCAACAAAAAGGTATATAAGACGGTTATTCCCAGAAATGTCAGACTGGCCGAGGCGCCAAGTTACGGAAAATCAATCCTGACCTATGATCCCGGGTGCCCCGGGGCGGCAGCGTACCATAATCTGGCAAAAGAAATAATAAATAATCATAATCATAAAAACCGAAAGGATGATTCGGGTTCCATCCCCCTGAGAATTAAAAATTTCTGGGACAGTGGCGAAGCGCCGCGCCATGCAGTAAAGAAGAGAAAATACTCTCACCAGAGTGTATAATCATTTTAAGGATAATTATTATCATAATGTGTGATCCTCGAAGCATTTAATTATATAAATTTAACAGTCGCGGGATAGGTCACATGAATCTGGAAAAAATTGAGTATTTGCTGCTTGATGAACCGTCTTTCAGGCTGAAGCAGGCTGAAAAAGCTATCTATAAAGATTTCATAAACAGCTGGAACGATGCTATGGTTTTGCCATCAGCACTCAGGGAAAAATTAGAGAAGGAAGTTCCTGTTACTTTTGATCTTGATACTGCTGCTTCTTTAAAGGGCAATTCAATAAAAGCAATAATGAGACTGCCGGACGGGCCCAATATAGAATCCGTTTTAATGAAACACACAGGGGGAAGAAACACTGTTTGTGTGTCATCACAGGTAGGATGCCCTCTAAATTGCATATTCTGCAAAACAGGGAAAATCGGTTATATCAGGAATTTAAGTCACTATGAAATTGTTGAACAAGTATTATTTTTTTCATATTATCTGAAAAAAGTTGCCGGGACCGTAAAAAACATTGTTTTTATGGGCATGGGGGAACCATTTCTAAACTACGATAATGTGATCAAAGCTATAAGATTTTTAAATGATAAGAATAAATTCAATATAGGGGCGCGCCATATTTCTGTATCCACTGCAGGGATCCCGGAAAAAATCAAAAAATTTTCATATGAGAATCTGCAGGTCAATCTGGCGGTTTCCTTAAACTCACCGGACGATAAAATCCGCCGGAAAATAATGCCCATCGCCCAAAAATATCCGATAAAAGAAATCATAGATGCCGTAAAATCATATATTAAAAAAACCCATAGAAGAGTCATGTTCGAGTATATAATGATCAAAGATTTGAACGATTCGGATGCCCTGGCCGGACAGCTTGCAAAACTCCTGGGCGGTCTTTTATGTTTTGTGAATCTAATTCCCTATAATGGCGAGGATAACGGTCTCAAACCAACTCCCCGGATAAGGATAAACAGATTCAAAAATATTCTTGAAAATAGCGGCATAACCGTAACGCGGCGATTCAGGTTCGGAGAAGATATAAAAGCTGCATGCGGCCAGCTTGTTTATAAAAAAACTTAATATTCCAGCAGTATTCCGTCAATGTAGTCCCAGTGAAATAAAAGATTATCGTTTTCTTTTAAGCCCGGAAGACTTCCGTCATTCTTTACTTCGATCTTTATTTTTCCCAGGGTATTCGAAACCACCTCAAGTCTTATATCGGGACCTTCGAATATTATGGCTTTTACTTTTCCATTGAACAGGTTTTTGTTTCTCTGCGGTTTTGTGGTTATCTTTATCTTTTCAGGTCTTATAAAAAACACAGGGAGCGCTGTCTTATCTTTCACTCCGGAACTTTCAGGTCCCTGTATTTTTTTTACGCCAGGAAAATCTCTGCAGTCTTTTTTAAAATCGTCACGCAGAAATATTCTTCCCCTGTCTTCGGTCTTGAGTACAAACATATGGTTTTCTTTTTCCACGGATATCACGGGAATAAAATTACCCGCTCCGATAAAATCGGCAGTAAATATGTTCCACGGGCAATTATAAATAGAATCCGGAGTTCCCATCTGGATTATGACCCCCTTATTCATAACTGCGATATTATCTGACATGGTAAGGGCTTCACCCTGGTCATGGGTTACGTACAGGAAAGTGGTCCCAATCCTTTTCTGGATTTCTTTTAATTCTCCCTGCATGGAAACCCTTAATTTTTTATCCAGCGAAGCCAGGGGTTCATCCAGAAGAAGTATCTTTGGTTTTACTATCAGAGATCTTGCCAGGGCAACCCTTTGCTGCTGGCCCCCTGAAAGCTCGGAGATCCTTCTTGTCTCGAATCCTTTAAGGTCCACTATTTCCAGAATACTGTTAAGTTCCTCCCTTATTCTGTCAGCAGGGAATTTTCTCTTTCTGAGTCCATAGACGATATTCTCGCGGACATCCATATGAGGAAACAGGGCAAGATTTTGAAAAACCATTGCAGTATCTCTGCGATTGGGCGGGATACCTTTCATATCTTTGCCGTCAATTGAAACTGTTCCCCCATCCTGTTCTATGAATCCCCCGAGAATCCTTAAAATAGTTGTCTTGCCGCATCCCGAAGGACCAAGAAGTGAAAAGAACTCTCCTTCCCTTACCGTGAAACTTACTTTATCTACAGCCAGGATACTGCCGTAGCTTTTTGATATATCTTCTGCGCAGACAATATAATTCATCGGATTTAAAATATGATTTAATTTACAGTTGAAAGCTCTTCCCAGAAATCATTGTAAGCGGCCACGACTTCTTCCGGAAAATTGAGCTGCCATACCAGTTTTGCAAGTTCTTCATCCGTATATACGTACAGGTCCTTATTGATCCCTTCTGCCAGGTCTATGGAACCTTCTATTGTCGTTGTATAATTGCTTTCACTCACTACTGCAGCCGCTATATCCGGCCTCAGCATAAAATTAATAAATTCATGCGCCCCTTCAGGATTTTCCGCATCAGCAGGTATCATAAATGTATCTGTCCATCCAAAACCGCCGGTTGAGGGAAGCACATACCTGAATTTAGGATCCGAGGATTCAAGATTTCTGCCCCCGCCATCCCAGATATGGCTGACCCATATTTCTTCGTTATTTAAGAGATCAAGGACCTCCGCGCCGGTATCATAGAATTTAAGCACATTATTCTTGAGCTCTACTGCTTTGCTTCTTACACTCTCCAGTGTTGCAGCGGTATCGGTAATCAGATTAGTCCTGGGTATTCCCATAAGGTCAAGGCATATCATCAGAGACTCTGCCGAATTTTTGGAAGATACTCTTTCTTTCAGCGTCTTATCAAATAATATATCCCAATCTACTGCTTCCAATGAATCTGCATATTTGTCAGTATTTACTACAATACCGCTGGTCCCGAATACATATGCAATAACATATGTATCTCCGGAACCGATCTGCTCCCCGTTCCACATGCTCCAGCCCTGTCCCTTAAAGGATTCTGCTACATTTGCATAATTTGGAATCTTATCCAGATCAAGCGGCTGTGCCAGTTCCTCTGTATAGAAACGATTTACCTGATTTTGAGTGGGCATAATGATATCCGCGCGGCCCCCGCCCTTAAGGAATGTAAACATCTCATCATTTCCGGTTATAAGGTTTATATTTAAAGTTATTCCGGTTTCCTGTTCAAAAATATCTGCAACACTATCAGGTAAATACCCTTCCCAGATATAAACTGTGAGTTCCTGTGATGCCTGAGTATTCTTACAGGCCGGAACCAGCAGGGTAAGAAAAAGTGCAATTACCGGTAAAAAAATGATAAACTTTTTTAATTTCATAATATCCTCCATCCTGCGATAAGATAATAATTTTTTATCGGACATATTTTAATATTATATCTATCAAAGAATCTAAAATAAATCGTCATCTTCTTTCTTTCATTAAAATCTTGTTATATATTTTTCTGCTCGCGAGAAGAATTGCAATCATACACAGGGTAAATAATGTAATAAGAACGGATATCACATTGACCTTTGGTGAAATACCAAACCTTAACTGTGAAAATATATAGACCGGAAGAGTCATATTGGCGCCGATAAGAAAATAGGTCATGATGAACTCATTCCAGCTGATCATAAAAGCAAATAACCATCCGGCTACTGCGGCAGGCATCAGGATAGGAAAGATTATATCTTTGATGCTGGATAACCAGCTCGCACCCAGATCAACCGAAGCTTCCTGCAGGTCCAGGGGCATCCCTTCGATTCGACCCATAAGTATCAAAAAGACATAACTCATGCTTATAGAAACATGGGAAACTATAACGATAGGGATCCCCGGAGGAAAATTTATGGTTCTGAAAAATACCAGTGCAGCAATACCAATGGTCAGACCTGGCATGAGTACCGGAAGTATAAGGAGGATTAAAAAAGCACCGGTTCTTCTGGCAAGTCCTTTTAAAAGCCCGATAGATAAAAGAGTTGCCAGTATGGTTGAAATTGTTGCAGAGGACAGTGCAATAATAATACTGTTTCTTATTGCCTCTTTAGCCAGCCGGTCACCGGCGAGTTCCGCAAACCACCTCCAGGTAAAACCTTTCAGGGGGAGACTATATCCTTCGCCGCTGTTCCAGGCAAAGATAAAAATGAATATGATGGGAACAAAGATATACAGGAAAAAAAGCGCAGTATATATGGTTAAGATAACAGATCCTTTATTTTTCATCTTTGTTTGCTTTAAGTGTTTCCCTTATTTTTATAAATAGACTCCAGCCCGAATATTTTCGAATAGAACAGCACCAGTGCTATCGATAGCACTGCCAGAGCCACGGTAAATGCAGAACCAAAATTCCAGTTTCCCACTCTACTGAACTGGTTCTCTATTATGTTTCCGATCATTACCGAATCGGTTCCGCCCAGTATCGCCGGTATTGCAAAAGAACCCAGAGCCGGTATAAAAACAAGCAGTGTTCCCGCGAAAATTCCCGTAAGGCTTAATTTGAAAGTTATATCAAAAAAAGCTCTGATTCTTGATGCCCCCAGATCCTGAGATGCTTCCACAAGTGAATTATCGATTCTGAGAAGCGATGCATATAATGGCAGGACCATCATTGGAGTATACATGTATATGAGTCCGAGCAGGACAGAAGTCTGGCTGTATAAAACCCTTACCGGTTCATCTATTACCTTTAACCAGAGCAGCAACTGATTTAGAACTCCGTTTTCCGAGAGAATCAATTTCCATGCAAAGGTCCTGATAAGGTAATTTATCCAGAAAGGTATCATAAGGACCACTATGAGCACCTTATCGAATTTTGTCCTTTTAGCAAGGAAGTACGCAACCGGATAGGAGAAAATTATGGAAAATATAGTTGTAAGAAAACTAATTTTCAGCGATCTTAGAAGTATTATAAGGTAATGTTTCTTCTGAAAGATAACTGCAAAATTGCTAAAAGTGAATTTCAGAGATTCTCCCGGGACCAGGTCGTGAGCGGTTACGGCATAGATCAGTATTACCGATAAAGGTAAAAGAAAAAAAATGAAGAGCCAGAGCAGCCCCGGGTAAATTAGATTCTTATTTTTGCTTTTTATAACACTCATTAATCCTGATTAAACAGTCTTTAAAGTTTTATTAATAATCTAAATCAAATTTTATCAGATATATTGATTTCTTAAAATTCAGTTCAAAGTTCAGAATATCCTTTTTCAAAAAATGCTATAATATAGCTTTAAAAATCTGTTACAGATCTTTATGACAAAATACATTGTAAAATCAAATGGAGAAAAAGAACCTTATGATGAAGAGAAAATAAAATCTTCAATTATAAAAGCTGGATCTTCTCCGGATATCGCTACAGAGGCTGCCAGAACGGTCACCAGAAAAGTAAAAGATAATATGAGTACCGATGAAATCTACAGTAAAACCTTAAACCGTCTTAAAGTACTGGAACCGGGTGTCGCCCTTAAATATTCCCTGAAAAAAGCAATTATGAATATGGGACCCGAAGGATTTGCTTTTGAAAAATATATAGCAAAAATTTTAGCAGAATATGGTTATTCAACAGAGGTAGGACAATTTGTAAATGGCTATTGCGTCGAACATGAAGTAGATGTCATAGCAAAAAGAGAAGGTACAATCTGTCTTATAGAATGCAAATACCACAACTCACCCGGAATCAAATCCGATGTAAAAACCGCACTTTATATTCACAGCAGATTTCTTGATATAGAAAAAGCCCGCAGAGAAAAAGATGGCAGCGATCATTTAGAAGCATGGCTGGTCACCAATACCAAATGTACCTCCGACGCAATAAAATATGCCGGCTGCGTTGGCCTGAAGATTATGGCATGGCACTATCCGGAAATAAAAAATCTCCAGTATTACATTGAAATAAAAAAACTTTATCCGGTAAGCATACTTTCTACAATCGACAAAAAGCAAAAAGAGATTCTATTTGATTCCGGTATCATATTGATAAGAGAACTCAAAAATTGCGGAGTGGATAATTTGACCCGGTTGATACATGTAAATCACCGGCAGGCATCGAAAATTCTAAACGAAGCAAGCATTATATCGTAAGATAATACTCTACCGGATTCAAAAAAACACCTGACTCGTATTTTTGACTTTAGTTATATTCAGCCATTTATATACGAAATGCGGGAAAAGGAAATTCATTATTTACGATGGCCCCTATATACCGCCTTTTCTGATTTCCTGTCTTATCAAAGCATTAAATGTTGTCGACTTTTCAATTTCTTTTTTATACTCCTCCGGATCAACCTTAGATCTTTTCTCAATATAAGCATTGACTCTAATTCTTAATTCATCGGGTAAAGGTCTATTATCTCCGGATGCATATGCCGTATCTTTTGGATCTCCGTATATTGGATACATTTTTCTGACACTTTCGGCAGCTTCGGCTTTTCTCATTCCCTTCTTGCAGTTATCAATGAAAGTAGTTAATCTAATATTGTCATCAATTTTTTCGATTATTCTTCTTTCAAGATCGTGCATATTCCACCACCATTTTATATCTTCATCTCTGACGTCATCTTTCCTTAAATCCTCTACTATTGTTTTATGTCTATGGCTGTTTAAACTTTTTTGTAAAAGGAAATCACCATATTTTTTAGGCAGTCGTGAAGTTCCTTCTAACCGGGACTCTTTTTTTGCCAATCTAATCATATTTTGGAATATTTTTTTTGAATCCGATAAAGTATTACCATTGGAAATTAACTTCGGAATATAAATATTCTCTAATTTTTTGTCTATATTGCCTGAAAATATTCTCATATTACCTCCAGGAATATTTTTTAAATATTTTATTTTTGAGGTTTTTTTGCCAAAAATTTTTTTTCTTTTGCCCAGACTTCATCATAAATATCTCTAACATTTTTTGAATATTCATCCAATTTGCCGGCAATATCGGAAAATAAACATTCCGCTCCCTCATGGGTAGGATAAATTTTACAATTTTTGTAAAGTTCTCGTGAAATCTGAGGATTATCAATTAACATACAGGGTAGATAAAGATTGTCAGAGTATGGTTGCCTTTTTCTAATTTCTTTAAAAAATTGGCAATTTAAAGCGTTCTTGAGGGAAGTATTTTTAATATTTACCCCGGCAAAATGTGTAAATATACATGGCTCTACGTCTCCCTTATGATTTATATGCATATATTCTTTTGCAGCGATACAGCCACCCACATAAGGAGCATCATTCCAAAAATCAATAATAAATAATGGTTTATTTTCTCTTATATGATCTCTTTTTTCTTTAAGGTAAAGACGCTGTGCGGGAGTCGGCATCAGGGAAAGATCAGGATTTCTGCCAATTGGCATATATAGAAAATACCATCCGATAATAGCACCTTTATTTATCATCATATCAATGAATTCATCACTGGTAACAATATCAATATTTCTCTTAGTAACGGTCACTGAATAACCAAATGGAATCTTGTTTGTTTTTAAAATCTCCATCGTCTTTAACACTTTTTCATAAACTTCTTTTCCTCTTCTTTGATCTGTTTCTTCTTTGAAACCTTCAATGCTTAATGTTGACATCACATTCCCAAGTTCAACCAATTTGCCGACTGTATTCTCATCCAGCATTGTTCCATTTGTAAAAACATTAAAGAAAACATCATTATGTTTTTTGTATATATGAAATAAGTCATCTCTTATAAATGGTTCACCTCCCAGGATAGTAAAAAAAGCTACACCAATTTCTTTTCCCTCCTGAATAATCCTGTCAACTGTTTCAAATTCCAGATCTTCCTTTTTTGTATAACTTCCGGCATAACAGCCAAAACAGGAAAGATTGCAGCGCATGGTTGGGCTTATTAGAATGGTAGTGGGAACCTGCAAACCTTCTTTAAGTGCTTGATGTCTTTTCT
The DNA here is from genome assembly GCA_028717265.1 of Actinomycetota bacterium. Classification (GTDB taxonomy): domain Bacteria; phylum Actinomycetota; class Humimicrobiia; order Humimicrobiales; family Humimicrobiaceae; genus Hydromicrobium. Next base: position 5,326 of record JAQUOE010000014.1, on the reverse strand, counting down.
TTAAATTTAAAATAAATCCCTGAACTATAAGATTGGTAATAAATTTATCACGGAAAGTCGAATTTGATTCAACCAGGATCCTTCTATAAAGCTGAAACTGGGGATTCTCCTCTGAAAGAGTATTTCTTACCTTTCTGAACAATTGCCTATCTTTTCTTGAAGCCAGTATTTCAAGCAGGGCTACTATCCTTTTTAAGTTTTTTACCGGACTGATAGCGCTGAATTTCGAAGCCTGGAGTAAAATTATCCTTATAATATGTTTTTTAATATTCAATAAATTCATAATTATTTCCCTTTTTTTGAAATTAAGATTATTGTTAAGATGAAGCTCAGAAAAACAGCTATAATGTAACCAATAACTCCCTGTATGGGATATCCAAAAATTATCGGACCGGTATTCAACAGCATTATTAAAGAAGAACCAATAATCAGAGAGGCTATAACTATACTTAGAGATATGGACTTCGCCGAACGGTTAATCTCGCCGGTTAATTTTTCTAATTCCTTATTTTCGAAGATAAATTTTAATTTGCCTTCTAAAAGTTTTTTTATAGTATCCGTTAAATCCCGGGGAAGTTTTTCTATGAACCCGATACTATCCTTAACAAATATATTTCCTTTTTTTAACAGTTGATCGGGGGAAAATCTCCCGTTTACTATTTTGGTTATGAATGGTTTGCCAATAGTCACTATATTAAAATCAGGATCAAGTTGCCTGCCAGTCGTCTCAGCCATAGAAAGAGCCTTGATCATCAAAGCCAGATTAGAGGGCAGAACCAGGTTATGGTGTACCATAACCTCAATAGTATCCTGAGCAAATTTCTTTACTTCTATATCTTTCAATGGAATTCCAACATAGCTTTCAATCAGTTCTGTGAAATCCTGCCGCAGCAGGATTTCATTAAAATCTTTACCGAGTATTCCAAGGTCCTTAAGGCATTGCATGCTTTGATCTAAATCTTTATCCATCATCGCCTGCAGCAATTTCGCACCGTTTCTAATAATATTTTCATCAACATAACCAACCTGCCCTACATCAAGCATTGCAATTGTGGCCGGAGGCAAAATAAATATATTCGCCGGATGTGGATCAGCATGAAAAAATCCATCTTCGAATACTTGTTTTAAAATTATATAAGCGCCCCTTCTTGCAACCTCTTTTGGATCAAAGATATCTATGTATTCAGGGCTGGTTATTTCATTAATTTTTACTCCTTCAATGAATTCCATGGTGAGAACTTTTTTTGTGGTCATATCCCAGTAAATTTTTGGTATTTTTATATAACTGATATCTTTAAAATTTATTCTGAACTTCTCATGGTTCTGCGCCTCATTTGTAAAATCAATCTCTTTTTGGATCGCTTTTTTAAATTCTTTTATTATCAACTGAGGGTGATAAACCCAGTTATTTCCTAATCTTCTATCCATAAAACCCATAAGATCTTTTAAAATTTCCAGGTCCAGTTCAATTGTTTCCTTAATATCTGGTCTTTGAATCTTTACTGCAACAATATCGCCATTCGGCAAAACTGCTCTATGAACCTGACTTAAAGAGGCAGAAGCAATAGGAATTTCTTCAAATTCTTTAAATAATTTTTCAATGTTCATGCCAAGTTCTTGCTCAACAATCTCTCTGGCGTGATAACTATCAAAGGCCGGGACTTCATCCTGAAGTTTCTCAAGTTCTTTAATGAGTACAGATGGCAGAAAATCCGGTCTCATGCTTAAAATCTGGCCAAACTTAATAAAAGTCGGTCCAAGTTCTTCCAAAGACAGACTTATTCTCTCGGGCAGACTTATCGCTTCGAAATCATCCGGATTCTTTTTTATTTTGTATAGTAACTTTAATTTTGATCTGTCAATTAAATAACCCAGACCATATTTGATAAAGACATTTATGATTTTTTCGCTTCTTTTTAACTTTTTGTATTTAGTCTTAAGGTTCATTTAAATATTGAAAATCCTTTTGTATGGGAAATCTTTAACACAGGAATAAATGAAAGTACTGAGCTGCCGGCATCCGGCCTTAATCTTTCTTTTGTTTAACTAACCTGTCAAGTTTTTGTTTTATATCATCTAAATCCTTGCGTGTGGGAATATCCAGTTTTTTAAGGGATTTTTCAACTATTTTTTCAATTTTTTTATTGATATCACCTCCGATTTTTTCAGATTTCGTTATTAGTTCCTTTATAAATTTAGCTTCCTCAGTTTCGGAAAGTTCCCCTCCTTTAATTAAATCTTTTGCTAATTTTTCCGCTTTTTCCTTCGTAATTGATGCAACACCCAGACCTGCCAATATCATATTTTTAATTAAATCTGCCATATTTCCCCTTTCTATTATTCTATGCTAAGATATTGCTTACTTACCGATAGGTAAGTTGATTATTATAATATAATTAATTAACCAATAAGTCAAATAATAAAATATAGATAATACATTTATATGTTTTTGATCTAAAACAGACTTATAAGAATGATGCAATCAAATACTTGACATGTCTGCAATCATATTGATATACTATATTTACTTACCAGACGGTAAGTAAATCGAAAGGAGAAGGCAAACTTATGGAGATGTCGGAAAAACCAACAAAAAACATTATTCAGAATACAAAGAAAAACATTATTGATGTGGCGCGCAGACTGTTTTCGGAATATACATATTTAGGCGTTTCAATGAGTGACATTGCTAAAGGATTAAATATTACGAAGGCTGCACTTTATTATCATTTTATCGGTAAAGCTGATATCTATGAAAACGTACTGAATGAAGTCTTTAATAATTTGAAGTCAATTCTCAAAGAAGCATTAAACGAAGCTACTATAGATAAACGACTGCACAAACTTATTAAAAGTTATTTAGATTATGGTTTAAAAGAAAAGAATTTTGTTAGATCTTTTATGCTGAAATTTTCTCCTGCAGAATCCAGGATCCAAAATTATATTTTCCAATTCAGAAAACAAGTTGATGAGATAATCCAACCTTTAATTAAAGATGCCCTTATAAGTAAAAAATTACCCAAACAGATAGACTACCAGTTGTTCGCTTCTTTACTTATAAGTATGATGGATGGATTAATTTTAGAGTATTCGTTCTTAAATAAAAAAATTGAATCAGACAAAATTGCAGATCAAATAATTGCTGTTTTATTCTGAGTGTACAGAAGGCAAACATTAAGAATCTGCATTATTAAGTAATTCGAACAGAGAGAATGTGTCAATGAATTTTTTATCAATTATAACCTGGTTAGGCTCAATAGAGACCGATGTTATTTATGGAGTGGGGGCTATACTGGCTTCTATAGCTTCTATTATATATCTTTTATGGTACCTGGCTAAAAAAAGATAGCAATCACAATCTATAAAAATGCCAAAGGCCTTAATATATTATTCAGATTTATAAATATTTGAACTAATCAAGATTAATAAGATATATTTGGAAAAAATTAATTTATAAAAATAAAACTATACCGGATATGATCAGGAAAATATATTCAAAATCAAAAAAACCAAAAATAGGTCTGGCGCTGGGAAGTGGCGGCGCAAAAGGATTGGCCCATATTGGTGTTATTAAAGTGCTGGAAGAAAATAATATCCCTGTTGATTTTATTGCCGGTTCAAGCATAGGTGCTATGGTTGGAGGTTTTTATGCAGTAACAAAGGATGTCAAACGAGTTGAAGAAATAGCCCTTAATACTAATTGGCGCCAGATGCTATATTTAATCGATCCTTCATTCCGTCAGGGCCTTATTGGCGGCACAAAAGTAAAAAAATTTATTAGCGATAATATAGATAAAACAAATTTTGAAGATTGCAAAATACCTCTTTCGGTCATAGCCACAGATTTGAAAACAGGCGCAGTTGTAATAATAAACAGGGGCGAAATAGTGCCGGCAATTAGAGCAAGCATTTCCTTTCCTCTGGTTTTTAAACCTATTGAGCAGGATGACAAATTGCTGGCTGACGGAGGATTATCCCTGCCGGTTCCTGTCGAAGTCGTTAGAAAAATGGGTGCAGATATTGTTATTGCTGTAAATCTGGATACTAACTATTTTCCAAATGACCATAAAGGTAAGCTTGGATTTTATAAAATTGCTATCAATTCAATTAACCTCCTGCGTTATCATCTTGCTTCCTGGAATATAATAGATGCTGATATTGTGATTAATCCAAAATTTGGTTACGTACATCTTGCGAAGTTTTTAAATGGTAAAGATATAATTATAGCTGGTGAAAAAGCAGCCAGAGAATCTCTGCCGCAATTACAAGAAATTATAAATAGAAAAGTAATTACAACCAAATAAGAAAAATATAAGGTTTGAGTATTCATAAAGAAAATTATTGCCGCTTGAAGTAAACTTTTGTTAATCTTATAAAATAACATTTAAATTCTTTAGAGTATATTTAAAGGGTAAGATATTTAATTGAACAGGACAGCTTAATTTATTAAGTCCGGGTTATTTTACTATAACTTTTACTATATTTGCTTAGATGATATAGTATTTTATTATCGTCAAAAGTAAATGAAAAGTATGAAAATTAATCATGAGACTGCAGTATTCGGAGGCGGCTGTTTCTGGTGTCTTGAGGAAATATTTCTGCAAATAAACGGCGTAGAAAGTGTCGAATCGGGTTACGCAGGAGGATCCCGTGAAGAACCTTCATATAAAGAAGTCTGCTCAGGAGAAACGGGCCATGCAGAAGTGATAAAAATCGAATTTGACCCGGAGATTGTTAGCTATGATCAATTGCTTGAAGTGTTTTTTTATATTCATGACCCGACAACTCTAAATCGTCAGGGTAATGATGTTGGGGAACAATATCGCTCAGTTATTTTTTTTACTTCCGTGGAACAGAAAAAAAGTGTACTGGAATTTATAAATAATTCAGAAAATAAAAAAATATTTCCGGGGCGGGTAGTGACTGAAATAAAGCCTCTGGAAAAATTCTACAGAGCAGAATATTATCACCAAAAATATTTTATGAACAATCCTTCACAGCCTTATTGCCAGTTGATCATAACACCAAAAATAAGAAAATTCCGTGAAAAATTCGTGGGACTCTTAAAACAATAATCAATTATCTGCCGGAACATGAGGAGCAGTTCCCGCTGGTGCAGCTGCTGCATGATGAATGACTCCCGGAACCGTCATTGATACCGGAAGATTTTTTGAAACCCACGGGTGCAAAGATTTTTATCATATTTTTACTTCCGCATTTCTCACACTTTATATGACAGCCATTATCCCCTTTTATCACTACTTCTGAAACGCTTCCGCAATCTTTGCATTTATAATCCACAAAACGCAAATCTATCACCTTTAAT
>JAQUOE010000013.1 GCA_028717265.1 Actinomycetota bacterium | reverse complement strand
GCTCCCCAAGTAGGACTCGAACCTTTTAAGCTACTAATTAGAGTTAATAATGGTAGACTCTTTTATCCAAATAAATTCTTTTGAAATTATATAATCAGGAGGATATCGGTTACTATTTAAACCAGTGACTCTCCATTCTTAAGTCTTTTTATCAACATCGGCACCACTTCGAATATATCTCCTACTATCCCGTAGTTTGCCACTTTGAAGATGGGGGCTCCGGGGTCCTTGTTTATTGCGATGATGATATCCGAGGTCTGCATTCCGGCAAGATGCTGGATTGCTCCGGATATGCCGCAGGCAATATATATCTTGGGATTTACTGTCTTTCCTGTTTGGCCCACCTGATGAGGATATGATATCCAGCCCGAATCTACTGCCGCTCTTGATGCACCTACTACTCCTCCCAGAAGATCCGCAAGTTCCTTAAGCATAGGAAACTTCTCGCTTCCACCTATTCCTCTGCCGCCAGATACTATGACATCATAATCTGTGATGTTTATCTTCTCATCCAGTTCCTTATCGATTCCGAGCAGTTTATATTTACTCTTGAATTTAGATTCATCTATTTTTATATATTCGATCCTGCCCTTGTAACAATCAACCTTATCCACCGAATTTCCGGGTGCTTCTGTGACCATCTTCTTTTCCATAACATGGGGTCTTACCGTTGCCATCTGTGGCCTGGCATTTCTGGTGACTATTGTTGCCAGAATATTTCCCCCAAATGTTGGCCTGGTCTGAAGAAGTATCTTTTTTTCTTCATCTATCGCAAGACCGGTGCAGTCGGCAGTCAGTCCTGTTTTTAGAATAGCTGCGACTTTTGGGATCAAAGTTCTTCCGAACCACGTCGCTCCGGCCAGGAATATATCCGGCTTATATTTATGTATCATCTGCACAAGAGCTTTTGCAAATATATCATCAATATTGTTGGAAAAAACAGGGCTGTCCAGAATATGCAATCTGTCAAGGCCATACTGGAAAGCTTCAACCGCACTTTCTTTAATACCATTTCCAATAACAACCGCTGAAAGTTCCACTCCCAGTTTATCTGCGAGTTTTCTGCCTTCACTCACAAGCTCGAACCCTACATCGGCTATTACATTACCATTTGCTTCAAGATATATGCATACTCCCTTATAATCCGAAAAATCTTTCTTTTCTTCGGCAAGCCCTGTGATCTCAATGGATTTAAATTTACAGGCCTCAATGCACGCTCCACAGAAGACGCAGTTTTCATTTATTGCCGCCTTACCATTCACTATTTCGATTGCATCGTACAGGCACACCTTTTTACAGAGACCGCAGCCTGTACAGGTTTTTTCATCTACCTTGATTTCCAAAAAATATCAACTCCCTGACACTAAATTTAATTCTTTTAGTATTTTATGAAGCTCTTCTACCTGCTCGTCGGCAGTACCTTCTATCATCCTGGTATCATGCTTTATTTGAGGAGTGAAAATCTTTACAACCCGGGTATAAGAACCGGCGAGCCCTACCTCGTTTTCATCTGCTTCAAGTTTTTTTGCATCCCATACCGGAATTTCTATAGTCTTTGCTTTCATTTTCCCTCTGAGAGAAGGAACCCTGGGGATATTTATATCTTTTACTACCGATATGGCAGCAGGAAGATTTATTTCAAAAGTCTCATATCTGTCCTCCATGAGCCTTTTTATTTTCATCTTGCTTCTATTTATTTCGAGAATGCTGCTGACATAACCTATAAAAGGAATATTTAATCTCTGGGCCAGTTCCGGTCCAACCTGCCCGGTATCGCCATCTACAGTTTGTTTACCCAGTATGATAAGGCGGCAGTCCTCTAACTTATTTATAGCTTTTGCAATCGTAGTGGAAGTTGCCCATGTATCCGCTCCCGCAAATGCCCTATCTGAAAGAAGGATGGCGCTGTCTGCTCCTACGGATATTGATTCCCTGAGTATATCCGCTGACTGTGGAGGGCCCATGGTTATGGCGATTACTTCTACTTCCTCATCTGCGAGTCTTTCCTTTATCCTGACTGCTTCCTCGATTGCATAGGAGTCAAAAGGATTTATTATATTCTCGATCCCCTCCCTTATCAGGGTATTGGTTTCCGGATCGATTTTTATTTCCATGGTACCGGGTACCTGCTTCATGCATACTGCAATTTTGATTTGAATCACCTGCCTATACAATAAAAAAATTAGTTACATTAAATTTAAGTTATTGGAAAATTTGTTAACCTTTTAAATTACTGGAAATTCTTTAGCTTTAACCCTTGATCTATGCTTTTTTAAGTTTCCTGGAGCACTCCTCTTTTTATCATATCAAGAGCGATTATGTTTCTCATTATCTGATTGGTTCCTTCATAGATCTGCGTTATCTTGGCATCCCTCATCATCTTTTCCACGGGATATTCTTTCATAAATCCGTATCCGCCTAGTATCTGGACCGCATCGATTGTTACTTTCATTGCCATATCAGACGCAAAAAGCTTGGCCATCGAAGCCAGCCTCGTAACATTTTTCTCGCCGCTGTCTATTACCTTTGCGGCATGGTAAACAAGGGCTCTTGCAGCTTCGAGATTCGTTTCCATATCGGCAAGCATATGCTGGATTGCCTGAAAAGAAGCTATGGGCGTGCCAAACTGCTTTCTTATTTTTGAATAGTTTAAAGCTTCCTCAAGCGCTCCCTGTGCGACTCCAACCGCCTGCGCTCCAACCGCGGGTCTGGACTGATCAAATGTTTTCATTGCTATGATAAAGCCCATCCCCTCGCTTCCCAGCAGATTTTCTTTGGGCACTTTGCAGTCAGTAAATATTAATTCTCTCGTTGCCGAGGCCCTTATGCCAAGCTTGTTTTCCTTCTTTCCGAATTCAAATCCCGGGGTCCCTTTCTCCACTATTATGGCGCTTGCTCCCCTTATTCCTTTCCGGGGATCGGTCATTGTAAAAATCGTATAAATATCAGCTTCACCGCCGTTTGTTATCCACTGCTTGGTCCCGTTTAAAATATAGTGGTCCCCGTCTTTTTTTGCAGTCGTTCTGATGCTTCCGGCATCGCTTCCGGCTTCCGATTCGGTCAGCCCGAAAGCAGCAAGTTTGCTTCCGCTTGCAAGCCCGGGCAGGAACTTCTTCTTCTGCTCCTCGCTGCCGGCTATAAGTATCGGTATGATGCCGAGGCCAGATGCAGCATATGAAGTGGCCACACTTAAATCCCCCCGGCTGAGTTCCTCCGTAGCAAGACATACCTCGAAAATCCCGGTGCCCATGCCCTCATATTCTTCCGGTATAAATATTCTGAAAAGATCGCTTTTCCCGACCTCATCTATTATCTCACGTGGGAATGTCCCTGATTCATCCAATTCCGCTCTGACAGGAACTATTCTTTCTGACACAATCTGACGGCAAATGTCAACGATCATTTTCTGTTCTTCGGTTAAAAGATATCTCATAGATCCTCCGATTGATTCTTATTACGGCTTATCATAAAATCATTCCATAGAACTGCTTTATAAAAAGACGGCTGGATAATCCAATAGTTTCATGCTATTTGGCTATAAATACGACCGATAGTAATTTCCGGCGGTGAAACTTTATACATACCGGAGCGTCTTAAAAAGAGTTTCTGTTAGCTTACTGAACCAATAACATCAAAATAATTACACCGGGGGAGCTTTATGAACATCAGGATTGATGCAGGAAGTGAAGCAGCGAGCATAAAAGTAAAAGCTGGATATTACGGCACAGACATAAAGGTAAAGTTTGCATTCTCACTTATCTTTGCTATTCTCATGGCACTCTCCGCAAACTCATTCATATATTTGCCCTTTACCCCGGTCCCGATAACCACGCAGGTCCTGACCGTATTACTTTCGGGACTACTCCTGGGAAGCAGATGGGCGCTTGCCAGCCAGACAATATATATACTGATGGGCATCATGGGTCTTCCGGTTTTCAGCGGGTTTAAAAACGGCGCGGCTTTCCTTGCCGGCCCCACGGTCGGATATGTAGTCGGATTTATGGCAGCAGCATTTATAACAGGATTTATATATGAAAATTCGGTAAAAAAAAGCGGAAGCTCCTTAAGTCATATACTGGCCTCATCTATTTCCTGCATTCTTGGAATCATACTGATACACTTTTTCGGATTTATTTATCTTTTCGGATATTTCCGCACATTAACAGGAGCCGGGTCAATTTTAGATATACTGATAAGAACCTGGAAGCTGGGAACTCAGCCTTTCCTTATAATAGATTTCCTGAAAGTAATTGCAGCAGTAAGTATTGTAAACTTTAATAGGACCAAAAATGAAAAAAATAAAGATTAACGATATCACCATTAGAGATATATTTCAGAACACGGAGCTTGAATATCTGGATACCGGGATACTGGATACTATTCTGGAAGAGATGAACGGTATAAAATATGACAGCCTTGAAGTACTGGGTGGTTCAAGTTTCGAGAAGATTCTGGACAGCAGCCTTGGTATGGTTCCTCTGGATATTATATCCTATATCAAAAACAGGATACCGTCCACGCCCCTGCAGGTGCTTATCGGAGCCAGAAATCTGGGCGGACTGGAAGTCTATCCAAAAGACATAATAGAGAGGTTCGTAAAGCAGTGCAAAGAAAAAGGAATCGATATTTTCAGAGTATATGATTCTTTGAATGATACGGATAATCTGAAATATACCATATCCGCAGTAATCGAAAACAAAGCCGACTGTCAGGGTACCATAATATACGACGAACTGCAGAATAACAGCTTTTATATTAAAACCGCGAAAAAGCTAAAAAGTAATGGCTGCAGCAGTATATGTATAAAAGATGTTGAATCCGTAATACTCCCTAAAAAAGCGGCAGAACTTTTTAAAAATTTAAGCAGTGAGATCGATATCCCCATTCTTTTTAGCGCTACGGACTTAAGGGGCCTCCAGATACTTAATTATTTCGAGGCATGCCGTAATGGCTGCGATGGAGTTGATTTGAGTTTGCTGCCATCTTCGTATAATGATTGTAGTCCAACTGTCTTTTCGTTCATTTTGAGCCTGAACGACACGGATATTTCACATAATCTGGACTATTCAAAAATCATACAGTTAAGCGAGACCATAAAAAGAAACATTTATCCGATTATAAAACAGGATACGTTTTCCACAAAATTCATTCTAAACAATACCAATAAAAATCTTCTTCCCAAATGGCTAATTTCAAATATAGGTAACCAGCTTGCGGAAATTGGCGAAACTGAATCGATGGATTCGGTTCTTGAAGAGATTTCTACCATAAAAAATGAATTAGGCAGTCCCTCGCTTGCAACCCCTTTAGGCCAGATCATAGGGAGCCAGGCAATACTCAATGCGGTCATATCCGATTCCAGATGGGAAATCATGTGTGACGAGATAAAGAAACTTATAAATGGTTATTTTGGGAAAATACCGCGAAAGATCGATAAAAAAATCCTCGAAAAACTTAAAAGCATTCCGGAAGAAGAAAAGTCCGCAGTAATTAATGAAGTCGAGGACATCTACCCCGGGTGTAAAAGCGAGCTGGAAAAGCTTTCCGGTAGAGAGGAAGATATTTTAAGTTATTGTTTCTTTCCTGAAAAGACCAGAAAATTTCTGGAAGAAAAAAAGGCCGGCATCAAAAAACCTTATATGGAAAAGAACACCGGTGCGGCAGAGACAGGCATTACATTCAAAAGAAGGAAATCGGATCCAATGGCAAAGCTGCATAACCTGGATGTCAGGAAAATAAGAGAGATTACAAGCCTTGTCGAGAGCAGCAATATAGAAGAAATAAAACTGGAAGTGGAAGGTGTAAAAATATCCATAAACAATCCAAAATTCAGATCCACAGGACATGACAACACCAGGGAAAAAATGCCGGAGCAGCTCCCGGAAAAGAAATCAGAAGATATAATAGAGGTTAGATCCCCTATTGTGGGTACGTTTTATGCGGCTCCCACCCCGGACAGCCCTCCGTTTGTAAAAGTCGGCGACAGGATCAAAAAGGGAGATACTCTATGCATTATAGAAGCCATGAAACTTATGAATAAAATAAATGCAGATCATGAAGGTCAGTTAACGGATATTCTGGTTTCCAATGAAAATGCAGTGGAATTCGATCAGGTGTTAATGGTCATAAAGGAAGATAAGAAGTAGCCTTATGTTTAAAAGTATCCTCATAGCAAACAGAGGGGAAATTGCGGTAAGAGTAATCAGAGCTTGTAAGGAAATGGGCATCGAAAGTGTTTCGGTGTATTCAACTGCTGATAAGGACTGTATCCACACAAAGCTTTCGGATAGAAGTATATGCATTGGTCCGCCTCCTCCCGCTAAAAGCTATCTTAATATGGATAATATAATCTCTGCCGCTAAAGTAGCCGGCTGCGATGCTATTCACCCTGGCTATGGATTTCTGGCAGAAAATCCTAAATTTGTAGATGCCTGCCTGCAAAACGAACTTGTTTTTATAGGACCTCCGACCGAAGCGATCACGCTTGCCGGAAACAAATCCAATGCCATAGATATCATGAAGAAAAATAAGATACCGGTTATTCCCGGATCATCTGGTGATGTGGGCGACATAAAAAAAGCGCTTAATCTGGGCAATCATCTCGGTTACCCGATAATTATCAAAGCATCCTTTGGAGGCGGCGGAAAGGGTATGAGGATCTGCAGCAACAAAGAAGACCTGATTGCCCATTTTCCAACGGCAAAATCCGAATCAGAAAGTTCCTTTGGAACCGATGAAGTTTATATAGAGAAATATATTCCGAAACCAAGACACATCGAATTCCAGATAATTGCCGATAATTACGGCAATATCGTATGTGTGGGAGAAAGAGAATGTTCCATTCAGAGAAGGCATCAGAAGCTTATTGAGGAGGCGCCTGCAGTAAATATGCCTCCAAAGACAATCAAACTTATGAGGGAATTCGCATTAAAAGCAGCCAGAGTGATAAATTACAAAAATCTCGGAACCATAGAATTTCTGGTGGATGGGCATGGAAATTTTTACTTCATAGAAATTAATACCAGAATCCAGGTAGAACACCCGGTAACTGAGATGGTGACAGGGCTCGATCTCGTCAAAGAACAAATAAAGATAGCTGCCTGTCGGAAAACAAGCACTCTGGGGACTGAATATAAGCCGCGTGGTCATTGTATAGAGTTCAGGATCAACGCAGAGGACCCGGATAACGATTTCAGACCCTGTCCTGGGAAAATAACGGACTTCTTCTTACCGGGCGGGCCGGGTGTGAGAGTGGATACTTTCATACATCCGGATTGCGAGGTTTCTCCGTTCTATGATTCCCTGATAGCCAAGCTTATAGTCTGGGATGGCACCAGAGAAGAAGCAATACGAAAATCACACAGGGCACTGGATGAATTCAAAATAGAGGGAATTAAAACTACAATACCTTTCTATAGAAAAATCATAACAAATAAAAACTTTATATCAGGAAATATTCATACCCACTTCATTGAAGAAGAAATAAAATAATATTAAGAGAGAAAATAAAAATTTTAAAATCAACTACAGGGGAAATAAAACATTTTACTGCCGGTTTAAAATGACTTTAGCTTCAGTAATTATAAATCTCTACCAGAAGACCTTCCTTATCCCTTAGATAAAGAGTGTCACTGTCATTGTTCCATATTGGTCCGGAGCTGCCCCAGTAAAATTTACCTGCCCCGTCCCTGCCGCTCCCGGTAAAAAGAAATACCTCAGAACCTGATTCGAAGAAATATTTTTCAAATCTGTATATATTGGTCCCGGCATCTTTAATGGTCCAGCCGCCGATATCGATAGAGTCATCTCCTGTATTTTCCATCTTTACATACTCATCATTTAAATTATTATTATCATTACCTCTGGCATCATAGTTAACTTCGACTTTTACAATATCAACCTTTGATTTCAGCCACAGTCCCAGATTGTTTTCTCTTGCATATCTTTCCGCTTCCAAAAATTCTTCATTGTGTTCTACGTCCGGAGGGTAAGTGTATGCATTGGCAAATCCTCTTTTTACCATCTCAAGATTTACGAACAGATCGCCCGCGTACACGTATCTTAAAAGCCGGCCGTATTTATCTTTATTGGATATATCTTTTTCCAGAACGATTTCTTTGCCCAGAACTATCGCTTCAAGGACCTCCTTTGCTTCTTCGAAAAAATACATTCCGTGCTCCGGAGTATTGATGCCGATAAGCCTGACCCTGCTTCCATTCGAAAGGACGATGGTATCGCCATCTACTACTTCTTTTACCAATATACCACTTTCGTCTTCGATTCCATCAGAATTATCGGCCTTTCCATAATCGTAATAAAGACCACAGCCGGAAAAAATAGATAAAAAAATAACAGATAAAACTATTATCAGATAGGATTTATTTATTATCTTCCGGAAGGTCATTTGAGTTTACTTCTTACGCAGTTCCGATAACTTTTTTCTTTCTTTGCCGCTTAATCTTTTTTCAAGGGAATGAAACTTTTTATCCGAATCTTCCCTGGAACGGGTTATCTTTTCCCTTATTCTTTCTTTCAGGTCCTTAATCTCCAGATTGAATTCCCTGCTGGATTTCCGGTAAATATTTTTCCCGAAAACTACTTTTTGCTGGAGGTAGTCAGATGTAACCACGAATTTCCTCCGGTAATCTGACTCCATTCCGGCCAGTTCTTCGATAATATCGTCAGCCGTTTCATTCTTTCTGGAATAAATGACTTTTACCCCGTCTATAATCTGGATACTTCTTGACGGATTATCGCTGTTCCTGGCATCAAAAACGACTACCATATCGCAATTTTTTTGATTTTTATACAGGTCAAGATCCGCTACCAATTTTTCTTTCAAGTAGGTTAATTTTTCGCTGCCGGGCCTGACACCTTTAAGAATATTAAAGATGAAATTATGCCCATCTACTATTACCAGATCTTCTATGTCATTTTGCTCTTTCAACTTGCTCCTGAACTTTATACAAAATAATCCCGCTGGCAACTGAGACGTTAAGCGACTGCATCCTGCCGGCGAGTCTTATGGAAACCATGATATCACAATTTGCACTGACCAATCTGCCTATTCCCCTGTCCTCGCTTCCTAAAACCAGCGCGAGAGGAAATGCAAAATTAACCTCATCCAGGTATTTTACTTCCGGAGTCATATCAAGCGTTGTCCCGTACACCCAGAATCCTTTATTTTTCAGCTCTTTAAGAGTTCTTACGATATTTATCACTCTGAATATCTTTACCTCTTCAAGGGCGCCTGCAGAAATTTTACTTACCCTTTCATTTAAAGCCACACTTCTTCTATCCGGTATGATTATCCCTTCAAAACCAAATGCATTACAATTCCTTATTATAGAACCAAAATTTCCTACATCTGTAATACCATCCAGGATAACCAGCTTGCTTTTGTCGCTAACTCCCTTATTTAAATACCGCTCCAGATCGTTATAATTATATGGGGATACTCTGGCACAAATACCCTGGGAATTAACATCTTCGGAGGAGATCTTGTCAAATTGCACCGGATCAACTTCAACTATCTCTATATTTTTCTTCTCAGCTTCCGTTAAAATGCTCCTTATCCTGGGATCCTTTATCCTGTTCTTACTTACCAGTACCTGATATATCTTCCTGCTCCCTGCATTTATTGCGATCAGCGAATAAACCGGATTTACTCCGTATAAATATTCATGATTTCTATTTGGATCCATTACTGTTCATAATTTAGAAATTTTATAAAATTGATAATCCACGAGATCGAAAAGGTTTGATTTACCCTTTAAGGTTCCAGATGGTACCTTCTTTTCGGTCTTCAAGAATGATGCCTTTGCTTTGCAGGTAAATTCGTATCTCGTCGGCTTTCTTGTAATCACTGCTTTTTCTGGCAGTTTCCCTTTCTGCTATCAGTTTTTCTATCTCTTCTTTTGTTATTTCCGTTCTGGTTTCCGGGTTTTTAGATATGCCTGAAACTTCTTTTTCAAAATTTAATCCCAGTACCATTCCCAGCTCGATTATTCTTTCATGGGCCTTTTGCAGGACCTTTTTAAATGAGGAATTAATCTCAAAATCCGGTTTTTGTATTATATTGTTTATGTTCTTTATAAGTTCAAAAATATCTCCTATTGCTTTTGCAGAATTGAAATCATCATCCATTGAATCTTTAAAATTCTGTTCGAATGATCCAACGGCAGCTTCGAGATTCGATGAAATCCTCAAGTCGTCGGATGTGTCTTTCTGCCCGGTTAAGAATCTTATATTTTTTAAGGTATTGGTAATTTTTTCCAGTGCTCTGCCGGCTTCATCCAGCTTTCCCATGCTGAATTCCAGGGGGCTCCTGTAATGTGTGGAAAGGATGTATAGCTTTATTGTATCAGGAGAATAAATTTTAAGGAGATTTCTCAAGATCCAGTTCTCCTTTAGTCCGCTGGATTTTGACATCTTTTCTTCTTTTACCTCGATCATTCCGTTATGCATCCAGTATTTCACAAAGTCACCTTCTCCGGGAAATGCCCCTTCGGATTGTGCGATCTCATTTTCGTGATGGGGGAAAACCAGATCTATCCCTCCGCCGTGGATATCTATCTTACCGGCAAGTAATGCAGTTGACATTGCGGAACACTCGATATGCCAGCCGGGCCGGCCCCTCCCCCACGGGCTTTCCCAGGAGGGTTCCCCTTCTTTGGCTTCTTTCCAGAGAGCAAAATCTATTTTATTTCTTTTCTCAAAGCCTTCGTCTCCGGTTTCTTTCATCTCATTTATATTCTGTCCCGAAAGTTTTCCATAACCGGAAAATTTACCGACTTCGAAATAGACATTTCCGCCCACAACATATCCATAACCATTTTCAATGATCTTCTTGATGATATCTATTATTTCCGGAATCATTTCCGTTGCCACGGGCATACTGCTGAACTGCCCCACTTCCAGGTTTTTAACATCCTCCAGGAATGCTCTGGTATATCTATCGGTTATGACCCTGTAATCCACTTTCTCTTCTTTTGCTTTTTTTATTATCTTGTCTTCGATATCGGTGATATTCTGGATGTATTTTACTTCATAACCTGAAAACCGCAGATAGTTTCTGACCATATTAAAAACTACGATGGGTCTGGAATTTCCTATTGATATATAGTTATAAACGGTGGGACCGCATACATACATACCGACTTTACCATCTTCCAGGGGCTTAAAAATCTCTTTTTGCCGGTGTATTGTATTGTAAACAGTTAGACTCACGAAGTACCTTTATTTTTTTCTTTTTTTAATTCCTTTAATTCCTTTTCAAGAAAATCTATCCTGGCACAGCAATCGCTCAAGATCTCGCTAACGGGATCGGGTAAATTCATTCTATGAAATTCATCTGACAGTACTTTTTCTCCTCCGATTTTTACAATCCTTCCGGGGACACCCACTACCGTACAATTATCAGGAACGGATTTTACCACTACTGCTCCTGCACCGATAATAACATTATTCCCGATTTCAATTGAACCCAGTACTTTCGCTCCTGCGGATATAACCACATTATCTCCGATTGTAGGGTGCCGCTTTCCTTTTGCTTTCCCTGTACCGCCCAGGGTCACACCCTGGTAAAGAGTGACGTTATTGCCGATTTCCGAGGTCTCTCCGATCACTACTCCCATACCATGATCTATAAAAAAACTGCTCCCGATTTTAGCTCCCGGATGAATCTCGATTCCGGTGAAGAATCTGCTGTATTGCGATATCCATCTGGGAATAAAAGGCACTTTATGTTTATGCAGCCAGTGAGCGACTCTATGATTTATGACCGCATGCACCCCGGAATAAGTAAGCAATATCTCTGCGGTACTTATGGCAGCCGGGTCTCTCTCTTTTGCAGCTTTTACCTGACTTTTCAATTCCGATATTAATCCCATAGTTTTATCTAACCGGTTATAATTTATTATTTTTAATATATTCTAAAGTTTGACTTACTCTTTGTATACAATTTTCCAAGCCCAGTATGGATATTACTTTCGGCAGTTCAGGACCATGAGTTTTACCTGTAATCGATACTCTGATGGGCATATACAAATATTTACCTTTTATTTTTAAATCTTTTAGATTTTCTCCTATTTTATTGATGAGTTTTTTACCCTGATCTTCATTAAAATCCATATCCGGATTATTGTCAAAAGATTTCCATTCACTCTCCAGTAATTCAAGAAAATTTTTGAGCACTGCTTTTGAAGATTCGAGTTTTAAGATTTCTTCTGCTTCGCTGCTGTATTCCATGATCTTTTCTTTAAAAAAATCTTTCATATAGAGAGAAAAGTCTCCCAAAACCTTCAAGTTATCCTTGAATGCATTTATACCTTTTAAAATCTTTCCCATTATTTTTTCATTTTCTGTACCTTTTTTGTCTATGATTTTCTCACTCAAAAGGTATGGTATACATAACTCTGCAAGCTCCTTATCGGATTTTTTTCTTATATAAATGCCGTTTATCCAGTTTAATTTATCCACATCGAACGTAGCCGGACTTTTTGATATATGAGATATATTGAATTTATCCAGAATATCTGCCGGGCCAAATATTTCCTGTCCCTCCCCCGGCGCCCATGAAAGTAACGAAAGATAATTTGCCAGCGCTTCTGCAAGATATCCTTCTTCCCTGAACTGAGAAATAGTAGTCGCTCCATGTCTTTTACTCAATTTGGAACCGTCACTCCCGAGTATCATAGAAAAATGCGCAAAAGAAGGAAGGTCCGAGCCAAGACTTTCAAATAATAAAATCTGTCTTGCGGTATTGGTTATATGGTCCTCTCCTCTCAGCACATGTGTGATCTTCATGTCTTCGTCATCTACTACTACTGCAAAATTATAGGATGGGGTTCCGTCGGATTTTATAATTATGAAATCTCCGAGTACTTCCGAACTGAAACTAATATCTCCTCTTATCAAATCGTGAAAAGTGATTTCCGTGTCGTCTGCTACCTTGAATCTTATGGCGAAGGGTACACCATCCTTTAATTTTTTTTCTACCTCCGTATTATCAAGTTTACGGCACAGCCCATCGTATTGGGACATCTTCCCGGCAGCATACTGGCTCTCCTTAAGGTTTTCAAGCCTCTCCGGGCTGCAAAAGCATCTGTAAGCTTTATCTTCATCCAGCAATTGGAAGGCACGCTTCTGATAGATTTTAATTCTCTCGCTCTGCCTGTAAAATTCATCCCAGTCCAGTCCGAGCCATTTTAAATCCCCTATTATGGATTTTTCGTAAGCGATGCTGGATCTCTTTGCATCTGTATCTTCGATTCTTAAGATCAGTTTTCCCTTCATGCTTCTTGCCGCAAGCCAGTTGAACAATGCAGTTCTTGCCGTTCCTACATGAAGCCCTCCGGTAGGAGAAGGAGCGAACCTAAAACGGGGTATTTTTTTTATTTCCAATAAAAATCCCTTTTCCCTGAAGTGTTAGTTTAATCTTTTTTATTTCGGTTAAAAAATCCCGGACTTATCTTTTATTGCCTTTCTCTGATCTGCAATGAAATCTTATAAAAAACATGATAAAGCGCGCGCTCTTATTTCAACATAACAATACACTCTGCGGCAATTCCTTCTTCTCTGCCGCAAAATCCCAGTCCTTCTGTAGTAGTGGCCTTTATGTTTATATCGGCTTCATCTATTTTTAAAGTGCCTGCTAAGTTCTTTTTCATCTCCCCGATATAAGGAGAGACTTTAGGATTCTGCATTATGAGAATGGAATCTAAATTTATTATATTGAAGCCTTTTTCTTCCATTTTCTTTCTGACTTCGTCCAGTAAGGCCAGACTTGATATATCTTTATACTTCATATCGCTGTCCGGAAAGTGAATTCCTATGTCCCCCAGACCGCATGCTCCAAGAATAGCATCCATAACAGCATGTACCAGGACATCCGCATCGGAATGGCCTGCAAGTCCAAGAGGGTGATCTATTTTTACCCCTCCCAGCACCAATTTCCTTCCTCGCTGGAAAGCATGGACATCATATCCCAATCCGACTCTCATAAAAATTAACCTTCCCTGTATTTTTTATATTTTAATTATCTCCTGACATTTCTCGTCATAATAAGTTCCGCCAGAAACAAATCAATTGGAGTGGTGATCTTTATGTTTTCATGTCTGCCCCTTACTATACTCACTTTACCACCGGTCCTTTCTACCAGGCACGCGTCATCCGTACCGGTAAAATTATCTTTTCTGGCCTCATTATGAGCTTTCAAAATATCCCGATAAAAGAAAATCTGGGGGGTCTGGGCATACCAGACCGTATCTCTCGGAACGGTTCTGTCTATTGTACCGTTTTCCGTTATCTTTATAGTTTCCCTTGCCGGTGCCGCCATTATTACCCCTCTTATCCGGGGATCTTTTTTGTTTTCTCTCATTAATGTATTTATTAAAGAATCGATTTCATCCGAAGTAACAAGCGGCCTTACACCATCATGTATCGATACTATTCCGGTTGAAGAAGGCAACTCGATAATAGTATTATAAACAGATTCCTGTCTGGTGCTTCCGCCAATTACCAGTTTTTTTACTTTATCGAATGAATATTTCTCGATTATACTTTTTTGGCATAATTCCAGATAATCCTTAGGGACCGAAATATAGATTTCTTTTATTTTCGAAGCATTTTGAAAAGCAGTAATAGTGTGAGCTAATATCGGTTTTCCATAAATATTCATAAACTGTTTGCTGATATCGCCTTTTAACCTGGTACCCTTTCCAGCCGCCGTAATTATTGCTGTATTCATAAATTATCATCACTACTATTTTTTTGAAAAACCTTCTAACTGCAGGATTGATAAGTTTAATAATTGATATTCCAATATTATTATATCTTGACTCTCGGGATTATCCCTCCTTTTCTATTATACAGGTCATTATATAAATAA
Source organism: Actinomycetota bacterium (assembly GCA_028717265.1). GTDB lineage: Bacteria > Actinomycetota > Humimicrobiia > Humimicrobiales > Humimicrobiaceae > Hydromicrobium. The sequence goes on along the minus strand of JAQUOE010000013.1, from coordinate 23,430 downwards.
TATTCGGAAAACTTTTTCAATCTTTCATGCAAAGACCGTGCCCTGATTTTTCCCATTCCGGCAACTTCGGATAATTCTTCGATATTTGCATTTAGGATATTCTTTAAATTACCAAGCTTATCTATTAAGTTGATAATAATCGATTGGGGAAGTCTTCTTACTTCCGAAACGATTCTTAGCCCCCGTGGGTGTATATTTACTTCCTTTAAGCTACCCTCGATTTCATAGCCCAAAATTTTTGCAATACTATCAAGTTTGAGCAGTTCCTTCTCGCTCAACAGATTTATCCTATCTTTCAGCTCGAATGGTTCCGCATCAATATCTGCCTGTGCATAATCGCCTATAATATTCAAAGAATCACTTAATATATTGGCCATTAGCTCTTCGGTCTGCATATTTAAAAGCTTTCCTTCGGATCCCAGTTCAGTTATATATTCTTTTACTTCCTTTTCTGTTCTCTGCACAATGCTTGATCTCTGAAGCACGCTGGCTACATCAAAGAGTGTAACTATATCTTCCAACTCTTTTACGGTCAGATTAAATGTAAGCGCATCCAGCCCTTCTTTGTACTTTTCAAGCGTCTGCAGTGCCTGATTCGCCTTGGACAGGATTGTTCTCGACTCCTCAAGCATATATTTTATGTCGCCTTTATATATAGTAACCACATCTCTTTTAGCCGAAATGGAAATAACCAGGGTATTTGTCTGCTTTGCCACTCTCTCTGCGGTTCTGTGTCTGGTACCTGTCTCGGATGTATTTATTTCCGGATTAGGAAAAAGTTGAGTATTGGCATATAAGATCCGCTTTCCGTCGGAACTCAATATAATTGCTCCGTCCATCTTGGCAAGTTCATAAAATCTGGTAGGAGAAAAATTGCATCCTATATAAAATCCTCCGTTTACAAGTTTCAGCATCTCTTCCGAATCTCCGACAACAATAAGTCCGCCTGTTTTCCCCTGCAGGATGTATTCGATACCCATTCTGAGTTCTGTCCCGGGTGCTACTATCTTGAGGCAATCCAACAATAATTCTTCATTGTTCTTATTCATTTTTCCCCATAATCAAACTTTCAAAATGCTGCTCCGGTTGGATTTTTTAATGTCGAAGTACATTTTTTTATCCCTTGCGCCTACTTCGATTCTCTGACCGGATTTTATTTCACCACTTATCAATTTCTCCGAAATAGGATCCTCTATGAGATTTTGTATGCATCTCCTCATAGGTCTGGCGCCCATTGCAGAGTCATAGCCCTTCTCAAGAAGCAGATCCTTTGCACTCTTTTTAAGTTCTATGATAATGCCCTGCAGTTCAAGCTGCTGCTGTACTCTGGACATCATAAGATCCATGATATTGTAAATCTGCTGCTTCTGTAACTTATGAAACACTATCACCTCATCTATTCTGTTCAGGAATTCCGGTCTGAAAGCCTGTTTCAGTTCACTCATTACCTTTCCTTTTATCTCGTCATAAGAGAGGTCCTCAGCGTTTATCTTCTTGAATCCCATCGGAGTATTTTTTTGTATTTCCCTTGCTCCCAGATTGGATGTCATTATCAACACAGTATTTTTAAAATCCACTCTTTTACCCTGAGAGTCCGTAAGGTGTCCATCCTCGAAAATCTGCAGAAGTATGTTGAAAACATCCGGATGTGCTTTTTCGATTTCATCCAGCAATATCACGCTGTATGGTTTTCTTCTCACCATCTCGGTAAGCTGCCCGCCTTCGTCATAACCCACATATCCCGGAGGAGAACCGACCAGTTTGGATACTGAATGCTTTTCCATATACTCCGACATATCTATCTGGATCAAAGCTTCTTCTTTTTCAAATAAAAATTCTGCTATGGTCCTGGCAAGTTCGGTTTTCCCTACGCCAGAAGGTCCGAGGAACATAAAGGAACCAATCGGTCTTTTCGGATCCTTAAGACCGGAACGTGAACGCCTGATGGCTCTTGAAACGGTTTTTATTGCCTCATCCTGCCCAACGACTCTTTTATGAAGGTCGTCCTCCATTCTGAGCAGTTTTGAAGATTCACTTGAGGTCAGTTTATATACCGGAATGCCCGTCCAGTTGGATAATATTTCTGTGATTTCATGTTCGCCGACGACTTCCTTATCAACTTTTTTGGTTTTTATGTTTATTTCTTCTATTTCTCTTTTTTCTTTAATCAGTTGTTTTTCTTTATCCCTCAGCTGAGCGGCTTTCTCGAAATCCTGTGCTTCTATTGCTTTTTTCTTTTCATCTGCTATTTTATCGATATTTATCTCCAATTCCTTTAGGTCCGGAGGTGCGGTAAGTGACCTGACCCTTGACCTTGATGCGGCCTCATCTATAAGATCGATGGCCTTATCGGGAAGGAACCTGTCGCTGATATAACGGTGGGATAATTTTGCCGCAGACACTATCGCATCTTCGGTTATATCGAGACCATGGAACGTTTCATATCTGTCTTTAAGTCCCTTTAAAATTTCTATGGTTTCATAGATAGTAGGCTCATTTACAAAAATCGGCTGGAACCTTCTTTCCAGCGCCTTATCTTTTTCTATATACTTACGGTACTCATTGACAGTCGTGGCACCTATGGTTTGAATCTCTCCCCTCGAAAGCATGGGTTTTAAAATACTTGCTGCATCTATTGCTCCCTCGGCAGCACCGGCTCCCACCAGAGTATGAACTTCATCTATAAAAAGTATGATATCTCCATCATCCTTGATTTCTGCCAGTACTTTTTTAAGTCTTTCCTCAAAATCTCCCCTGTATCTTGAACCGGCGACCAGTGATCCCAGATCGATAGTAAATATCCTTTTACCTGAAAGGTTTGAGGGAACTTTTTTTGAACAGATGAATTGCGCCAGCCCTTCGACGATTGCGGTTTTTCCTACTCCCGATTCACCTATAAGAATCGGATTATTCTTGGTCCTTCTGGAAAGTATCTGGATTATTCTGTCAATTTCTTTCTTTCTGCCTATCAGCGGATCCAGCTTTCCTTCCTGGGCCAGAAGGGTCAAATCCCTTCCATGCTGGGCCAGCATCTTAAGAACCTTTTTTGGATTTCTTTCGGATCCGGTCCTTTCCGGTTCGGAATAATAAGTCTGCTTGCTCAGGAGTTCCTTTACTTTTTCTTTTACTATATCAAGAGTTATCCCCATGCTGTTAAGGACCCTTGCTGCCACTCCTTCCCCTTCTTTAAGAAGCCCCAGCAGTATATGTTCCGTCCCTATATAATTATGTCCCATTTGAAGCGCCTCTCTTAACGATAGCTCCAGAACCTTTTTTGCTCTGGGAGTGAAAGGAATATGTTCGTATGATTCCGAGGTGCCCTCATTGACCACTTCTCTTACTGCGGACCTGATATTATCAAACGATATGTTCAGTTCGTAAAACACCCTTGCGGCCATACCTTCCTTCTCGTTAATCAATCCAAGAAGAATGTGCTCGGTACCTATATAATTCTGTTTCAGGAACCTGGCCTCATCCTGCGCTTTGACCACTACTTTTCTTGCTCTTTCTGTAAATCTTTCAAACATTTATTTAAATTTCCTTTAATATTTTTTTTCTTATTAAATCGGCTCTTGCCGAATCCAATTCATCATCGGTAACTCTGCCGCTCATTTCCAGATCAGATATGATGTGCGAATCACTGATTTTACCCATAATGTCAAAGTAATCAAAATCATTTATACCGTCAATTATATCGAGATCAAGCCCCAGTCTCAGTATTGATAATAATTCCAGTGATTCTTCATATGATAATATTTTAGCATATTTAAGCAAACCAAACGAACGATATATATTATCTTTGATTCCCAGAGGATCGCTTTCCTTTAATTTTATCCTTGCCGCCTTCTCGTCGTCTATAATATTTAAACAAATCGCCTGCATTTCTTCAATTATGGCCCCTTCGCTTTTCCCCAGTGTAACCTGATTGGAAATCTTAAAAAGATTGCCGATTATTTCGGAATGTCCGACAAAATATCCATTGATGAGACAGCCTACCTGATTTAATTTTTTCACAAAATCGGCAACCTTCGGACTTATTGCAAGCACCGGAAGGTGGGCGATAACGGATACTTTAAGTGCTGTCCCCAGATTAAGCGGGCTGGCTGTCAGGAATCCCAGATTCTTATCAAAGGCAAAATTTATTTTTCTTTCGAAATATCTTTCGATTCCAATGACTTCCTTATAAGCCTCAAGAATATTTAAACCCGGACGGATGCTCTGAATTCTTAAATGGTCCTCCTGATTGATCATTATTATCGATGAATCTCCCCATTTCTGGCCCGATCTTATGAATAATCCTTTGCCCTGCATTTTATTAGCTGCTTCGGGGCTGATCATGAAATCTTTGAAAAGCAGATCCCTCTGTATCTTCCCAAGATTTTTAATGGAATAAAACCTGAAATCATTAAAAAACTTTACATCGTCGATATATTTCCTGATTTCTTTAAGTATAATATTTTTTTCCGGACCACTGCTTATATTTACGAACTTATGATCAGCAAGATTTCTTGCAAGCCTGACCCTTGAATTTAAAATAATTTTATTTTTGTTATTCCCGGATCTTTTTTCCCCTGTCTTGCTTTCCAGGAGGTAGAAATTTCTACCGGTCATATACACTGTCCTCCAATTTTTTTATTCGGTCCCTTATCCTTGCTGCCTCTTCGAAATTTTCTATTATTATCTCATTTTTAAGCTTATTCTTCAGATCTTTTATATTTTTCTCCAGTCTGATTTTCCTGTTGGTTTTTATCGGAACCTTACCTTTATTTTCAAGACTTCCCTGAATGGATTTTATGATCGGGAACAGCACGTCTTTAAATTCATTATAACAATTACTGCAGCCGACTCTTCCGATTTTTTTTATTGTCTTTAAATCGATGCCGCAAAGGGAACATTTTTTGTTTCTGCTGTAACTTATATTTCTTAGTATTTTTTTATCTCTTCCGGAATGATGTTCATTGATCCCGCTGTTAAAAAATCTATAAAGGATCCTGGTAAGGTCATTATATGAATCTTTTTCGGTCAGAAAAGAAAATTCTTTTGCACATTCCTTGCATAAATTTATTTTTTCTACATTATTGCCCTGGATCTTTATTAGGTGAATGGTAGCCTCATTATCATGACAAAAATCACATTTCATTTTTTAAATCACCACTTTTAGGAAAAAATTAACTCAATTGCAGAGAAATTATATCATCTTTTCTAAAAGAATAAACTTAAACTACAGGCACATGCCGCAGCGTCCTATTCGGGTCTGAGGAGAGGAAAAAGAATTACATCCCGGATGGAACTGCTGTTTGTCAGCAGCATAACCAGCCTATCGATCCCTATTCCTTCTCCGCCTGCAGGCGGCATTCCATACTCAAGTGCTTTTAGAAATTCTATATCGATTTTACCTGTAATTCTCTCTTCTTCGATTTTACTTTTTGCCTGGCTCCTGAATCTATCCAATTGTTCCCCGGGGTCTATTAACTCCGAAAAGGCATTGGCTATTTCTTCTCCCCCTATAAAGAGTTCAAATCTTTCAACAAGATTTTCATTATCCGGATGTCTTCTTGCCAGCGGAGAAATTTCTATTGGATAATCCTTTATAAAAGTAGGTTGTATAAGTTTTGGTTCGACAACAGCTTCAAAAATCTTATTTATAATCTTTCCTTTGCCGGAATCCTTTTCTATCTCGACATTCATTCCTTTTGCTGCGTCCTCAAACTCTTTTATACTGTCCTCAAAACTTACTTTAATCCCGCAAAACTTTTGAATAGATTCCAGCATGGAAAAACATTGCCACTCTGCCCCCAGATCAATATTATTTCCCCGGTAATCTGTGGTCAATTTACCGATAGATTCCCCTGCAACAAACTTTATAAGCTTTTCGGTCAGATCCATCATGTCATTGTAATCAGCATATGCCTGATAAAATTCAAGCATAGTGAATTCGGGATTGTGTTTGTAAGATATCCCTTCATTTCTAAAATTTCTATTTATTTCAAAAACCTTATCGAATCCGGCTATTATCAATCTCTTTAAATACAATTCCGGTGCGATTCTTAAATAAAGATCCATATCCAGAGCATTATGATGGGTTCTGAAAGGCCGTGCCGCTGCACCGCCCGGAATAGACTGCAGCATCGGTGTTTCCACTTCGTTAAAACCACTATCATTCAAAAATTTTCTTATGGAATTTATTACTTTGATTCTTGTCAGAAATACATTTTTTACTTCAGGATTTACTATGAAATCCAGATATCTCTGACGGTATCTTAATTCCTTGTCTTTTAATCCATGCCACTTTTCAGGCAGTGCCCTTAATGATTTGCTCAGCAGCTCAAATCTTGAAACGTTTATGGAGAGTTCTCCTGCATGTGTCACAAAGACAGTTCCTTCTGCGCCGGCCCAATCACCTATGTCCAGGTCCAAAAATTCATTATATTTTTCTTCACCGATATTTTTTTGATTTATATACAGCTGTATCTTATCCGTAAAATCTTTTAAATCGCTGAAAGTCACTTTGCCGTGTTTTCTGAAACTTATAAGTCTACCTGCTATTTTAAAAACCTCTTCAGATTTTTCACCGGCTTTGAGAGAAGAATATTTTATTTTTATATCCGAAATATCGGAATTTTTATCAAACCTTGTTTTATAAATTTTTTTGCCGCTTTTTTTTAAGGCTTTGACTTTTTCGAGTTTCACCTTTAATGCTTCAGCCAGGGGTTCTTCTGACTCTATCAGATATTCGCCCTTAGTCCCACCGGGCTTGTTTCCCACATTATTTTCAATATTTAAAGTGCCTTCTTTTATCTTTTCTTCATCCTTCATAACTTATTAGCAGAAGACTCAATTTTTAATTTTATTTGATTTTTATTATTTTTAATCTTTTAGTTTCTTTAGGAGTTTTGACCACTACTTCATCGCCTGTTTTTCTGTTAAGCAGCGCCCTTCCCATAGGAGATTCATCCGAAATCTTATTTTTTTCAGGATCGGATTCTATTGAACTTACGATTTTAAACTCTTTTTCTTTTTTCTTGTCCAGATCTTTTATTATTACAATCGATCCCAGTTCAACCAGCCCTTTGCCGGTTTTCCTCTCAATTATAATATAATTATTTAATATCTCGTTTATTTGTTCGATTCGGCCCTCTATAAAAGCCTGTTCTGTTTTAGCATACTCATATTCGGAATTTTCGGTTAAATCTCCTCCTGAATTTTTTGCATCTTTCAATCTTTCGGCAATTTCTTTACGCTTATTGTTTATAAGGTCTTCTCTTTCTTTTATAAATTCTTCATAACCTTCTTTGGTGAGGTGATATTCTTTCATTTCTTCTCCTAATTTAGGTGACTTTATCGTTATGCCTTAATATTTATTTCAAGTACTGAGATAGAAAATAATGTAATTATTAATTGAGGTATTATATTGTATGATATATGAGATGTCAAAAGCAAATATTTGATTACCCGAATCTACCGGTTATATAATCCTCTGTCCTTTTATCCCGGGGATTGGTAAATATTTTATTCGTATCGTCATATTCAATCAATGTAGCCGGAGTACGAATATCCTGAGTAAGAAAAAATGCTGCTTTTTGCGAAACTCTCGCTGCCTGCTGCATATTATGGGTCACTATGATTATCGTATATTTTTCCTTGAGCTCATCTATTAAATCCTCTATTTTTTGAGTTGAAATGGGGTCCAGAGCCGAAGCAGGTTCGTCCATCAGTATTATATCGGGATTCACCGCAAGCAGTCTTGCAATACAGAGCCTCTGCTGCTGCCCGCCTGAGAGATCCAGAGCGTTTGTATTCAATTTATGCTTTACTTCATCCCAGAGAGCCGATCTCTTCAAACTACTTTCCACAATAGAATCAAGCTCCTTCCTTGTATACTTTTTATGCAATCTGGGACCGTAAATTATATTTTCATAAATAGTCTTGGGGAAAGGATTGGGTCTCTGAAAAACCATACCGATTCTTTTACGGAGATCCACGACATCGATATTATTTTTATAAATATCAACACCATCGATTATTATTTCACCTTCTACTCTGGTATTCGACAGAAGCTCGTTCATACGGTTAAAGGTCCGCAGGAATGTAGACTTTCCGCAGCCGGATGGTCCTATTATAGCTGTAATTGTGTTTTCCCGGATATCCATATCTATGTCCGTCAACACTTTTACGGTTCCATAATAAAACCCATAGTCTTTTACTTTTATTTTTATTTTATCTTCACTCATCAAGTTAACATCTTGTAATCGGGTTCAAGCGGAATAATAACAAAAATATTAAAAAAATAACTAAAAAAAGGAAAACTTTAATAAAAATTTAATAATTCAACTACTGCTTTTTATCGGTCAGCGTTCCATCTTGATTTTATGTTTCTTAAGTTTTGATGCCAGGTCATCATGCTTCAGTGCAAGTATCTGAATAGCGAGATACGCCGCATTTTTTGCGCCATCTATGGATACGCAGGCAACAGGAACTCCCGATGGCATCTGCACTATAGAGAGCAGAGAATCCATTCCGCCCAGCTCAGATGTTTTTATCGGTACACCTATTACTGGGACAGTAGTATATGAAGCAATTACACCCGGGAGATGTGCGGCCTTCCCCGCCCCCGCAATTATTACTTCTATGCCTTTATCATCTACGCTTTTAGCGAATTCTCTGGTTTTGTTTGGCATCCTGTGCGCCGAAAGTACATCTATTTCATATTCCACACCGAATTCTTTTAAAACATCGGAAGCCTTTTTCATTACGACCTCATCAGAAACACTTCCCATCACAATTGCAACTTTTTTACCGCCTACTGTCATTGCTCACTCCTCTCAGCTTTTAAAGCAATATCTTTTCTGTATTGCATTCCTCTGAACTTTATTCTGCTCATTGCCGAATATATCTTTTCCCTTACTTCTTTAAAAGTGCCGGCTCTGGAAACAACTCCCAGAACTCTCCCTCCATTCGTTACTATATTTCCATTCCGCATTTTAGTGCCTGCATGGAAAACAATTACATCGTCACTGCCTGTAAAATTATCCAGTCCTGTGATTATATCGCCGCTTGAAGAACTTTCGGGATATCCTTCTGATGCCGCAACGACACACACGCATCTATTTTTATCCCAATCAAGTTTCTCCCTGCTCAAATTCCCGTCCGCACATTCCATTAGAATCGGTAACAGGTCCTCCGCCAGTCTTGGCAGTATGACCTGGGTTTCAGGGTCACCGAACCTGCAGTTGTATTCAAGAAGATAAGGTTTATCATTACAGATCAACACCCCTGCATAAAGGATTCCCCTGTATGTGATATTTTCGTTTGCCAGAGCGGTACCGGTAGGAAAAATGATCTCATTTAATATCCTCTTATATACTTCTTCTTTTAATACTGGTACCGGGCTGTAGCTGCCCATGCCGCCGGTATTTTTCCCTTCATCATTATCGAATATTCTTTTATAGTCCTGTGCCGGATCCATGGGAATGATTTTTTTCCCATCGCAAAAACTTAATATGGAAACTTCGTAACCGGTTAAATATTCTTCAATTATTATCCGATCTCCCGAGTTCCCGAACTTATTCGACACGAAACATTCTTTTATTGCTTCTGTTGCCTGGCCCTTATCGATTGCTATGGTCACACCTTTTCCTGCCGCAAGACCGTCTGCTTTTATGACAACAGGGAATTTTTTTCTTCTTCCGATATAATCGATTGCTTCACCGTAATTTTCCCTCGTAAAAACGACTCCTTCCGGAATAGGAATACCGTACTTGTCAAGCAATTCTCTGGCAAATACCTTGCTGCCTTCTATTGCAGCAGCATGTCTGACAGGACCGAATACTCTCAAATTCTTTTTTTGAAAGCAATCTGCTATTCCGTCAACAAGCGGTCCTTCCGGCCCGACTACTGTTAAATCTATTTTCTTATCTTCTGCAAACTTCAGAAGTTCATTAAAATCATTTTTGGTCGTCTTTATATCGATACACTCAGCAATCTCACTAATACCGCCGTTTCCCGGAACTGCATATATTTTTTCTGCCAGAGGACTTTTTGATATCTTCCAGACCAGACAATGCTCCCGGCCCCCACTGCCTATGACAAGTACTTTCAATGTGTTCCTTTTGCCCTATTTATTAAATTATAAGAGTCGACCTTCCGGTCTGGTCGAATAATCTGCCTTTAAGGTTATCGTCTCTCATGATGATCTTGCTTCTTTCAGCACCCACGCTTATCATAGATATCGGGACCTTTATAATTCTTTCGATATTCTTTATATACTCCCGGGCAGGTCCGGGCAGATCCTCAAAATTTTTAACCCTGCTTATATCCTCGTCCCAGCATTCGAATTCTTCGTATATTGGCTGGCATTTGTGCATAATCGTCTGATGTCCGGGCATATCATTATAAATCTTTCCTTCATATTTATAACCGGTACAAACCTTTATTTTTTCAAGGCCCGTAAGCACATCAAGTTTGGTAAGCGTAACACTGTCTATTGTGTTTATCATAACCGAATATTTCAATATGACCGTATCCAGCCATCCGCATCTCCTTGGCCTTCCTGTGGTCGTCCCATACTCATGACCCTTCTCCCGCATATAATCTCCGATCTTACCATTTTCTTCGGTAGGAAAAGGACCCGAGCCAACTCTCGTAGTATAAGCTTTTATAACACCTATTATTTCGTCTAACCTGCCAGGTCCGATTCCGGCTCCGGTACAGATACCGCCGGCAACTGTGGAAGAAGATGTTACGTATGGATAGGTTCCATGATCGATATCCAGCATGGTGCCCTGCGCACCTTCGAATAATACTCTTTTATTCCTGTCCAGGGCCTCGTTTATAAGAAATGTGGTATCGACGATATATTTTCCGATTCGTTTCCCATACTTGACGTATTCGGCAAAAATCTCATCCGGATCGAGAGGATCCAGTCCATAGATTTTTTCTATTATCGAATTATTCAATTTCAGGGATTCTTCAAGTTTGGTTTTAAAAATTTTCAAATCCTGAAGATCCTGTGTCCTGATACCCGATCTTAATGCTTTATCAGCATATGCCGGTCCTATACCTTTATGTGTCGTACCGATTTTGGATTTGCCCAGTCGGTGTTCGGCAGCTTTATCCCGAATTATATGATAGGGCATAATCAAATGTGCATTGCAGCTTATTCTCAGATTATCGGTACTTATTCCCCTGCTTTCCAGATTATCCAGCTCTTCAATCAGCACTTCGGGATTTAATACCACCCCGCTCCCTATAACGCAGGTGACATCCGGGTATAATATTCCTGACGGAACCTGGTGAAATTTATACTGCTCGTTCCCTTTGACTACAGTATGACCGGCATTGTTTCCACCCTGAAACCTTACTACCATATCCACACTGCTTGAAAGCATATCGACAATTCTTCCTTTTCCTTCATCGCCCCATTGGGAACTAATAATAGCTATGCCGGGCATTTCACTCACTCCTGTCTTCGGTTTGATAAGACTCGCTTAAATTTGAAAATAGCGCAAATCTCTTATTGAATTGCAGATTCAATTTACCTGTGGGACCATTTCTGTGCTTGGCGATCATGATCTCAGCTTTTCCTATATTTCCTTCTTCTTTCTCATAATATTCGTCTCTATATATAAATGCGACCACATCCGCATCCTGTTCGATAGAACCCGATTCTCTCAGGTCAGCCAGTATTGGCCTTTTATTTTCCCTCTTTTCTACTTCTCTTGAAAGCTGTGATACCGATAATACCGGAATATTCAACTCTTTGGCAATACCTTTGAGGTTCTGCGATATCTCGGTTATCTCAAGCACTTTATTTCCCCTGTAATTCGTGGTTGACTGCATAAGCTGCAGATAATCGACGATTATTAATTTTACATTATTGGTGCTTACCATCATGCGGGCCCTGGACCTTAGATCCATCACAGTTAAAAATGCAGTGTCGTCAATAAATATTTTACAATCTGCCAGTTTCTCGACAGCTCTCGCGAGCTGGGTCCATTCTTCATCTTTTATTTTTCCATCCCTTACTCTCTGCAGGTCTATCTTTGATTCGGCACTCATCAATCTTAATGCCAGCTGCTGTTTTGACATTTCCAGTGAAAAAATGGCTATGGGAAGTTTCTCTCTCATTGCTATGTGCCTGGCTACACCCAGCACGAAAGAGGTCTTGCCCATTCCGGGTCTTGATGCTACGACGATTAGATCAGAATTCTGGAAACCAGAGGTCAGCCGGTCAAAATCTATATACCCTGAAGGTATGCCAGATATGCTTGAACTGGCTTCATGTAAAATTTCTACCTGTTCATAGACTTCCGAAACAATATCCTTCATTGTTGAAATCTTATCTCTGGTACCCGTCCTGTTAAGGTCCTGATATATTGAAAATATAAGCTGCTGCGACCTGTCTACGGTTGAATACAGATCTTCCGGAATTTCATAACCCATTGTCGCTATTTCGGTAGCAGCATAAATCAATTTTCTTAAGATAGAATGATTTCTTACAATCCGGGCATAATACTGAGCATTGGCCGCCAGAGGGATATTGCTTATAAGAGAGTGGATAAAAGTTTTACCTCCCACCTCATCAAGCAGGCCTTTTTTATTTAATTGATCTGCTACTGTTATAGGATCGGCAGGTTCTCCTTTTATATACAACTCTATTATTGTATTAAAGACTTCCTGGTTGGATTTTCTATAAAAATCTTCTGAAGCTACGATTTCTATTACAGATACTATGGCATCTCTTGAAATCAACATAGAACCAAGAAGGGATTCTTCGGCTTCAATATTATAAGGAGGTATTCTCTCCAGTTTACTGGTATCAAGAGGATAAAGCTTTCCTTCTTTTTTCATTTGCTCTTGCATAAATTACTTTTTTTTATCTTTTGATTTGGATTCAGCCTTTGCCTTTTCTTCTTCCTCTGCCTCTGTTTTATCCGGACTTTCTTTGCCTCCGGCATTCTGTCTGTCTTCTTTGCTTCTATCTTTATCTTTGACTTTCTCTTTTTCTTTTCCTTCTTCTATCACCTGTTTTTCTTCTTCTGCCGGACCTTCGGACTTCTCTTTTTCCGCCTTATGTGCCTCTATCAATTCTTTTGATTCTTCATCCGGTTCCACTTTTACTTTTACATAACTTTTTACTTCTTTATATAACTTTAACTCTATATCATATTCTCCCAATTCTTTTATATGCTCCTGCATATCTACTTTTTTCCTGTCTATTTCGATCTTTCTATCTTCCAGGATCTTTTCGGCAATATCTTTATTCGTTATGGATCCATAAAGTTTGCCCTCTTCGCCGGTCTTTACAATAAAAGTTATCTCGAGTTCCCCCAGCTTAGCGGCAAGCTCTTCCGCTTCTTTTATATTTCTGGCTTCGACTTTTATCGCGGCTTTCTTTACCAGTTCCATTTGGTTTATATTCCCTCTGGTCGCAGGCAATGCTATACCATTGGGTATTAAATAATTATTTGCATAGCCTGATTTTACTTCTACTATATCTCCTACTTCTCCCAATTTTTCATAATATTTAGCAAGTATGACTTTCAAATTCTCCTCCTATCTCCTACCTTAAAACTGCTAACTCTTTTTATCTTCAATAAATTTGCTCTACAAAATCAACCGGCCCCGATAATTCAGGATTAATAAAGCCAGATTTGATCTCCCTGAAAAGAATGATAAAAATAACTATACGGACAAATCATACCGGAAGACCGGATCATCTTTTAAAATAAGGCATAAGAGCGATAACCCTTGCTCTTTTAATAGCCATGGCTATTTTCCTCTGGTGCTGTACGCAATTTCCGGTAGATCTTTTTGGCCTTATCTTACCCTTATCCGAAATAAATTTTTCAAGCAAGCTTATATTCTTATAATCGATATTTGCAATATTTTCCTTGCAGAAATAACAGAATCTCTTTCTCTGCCTTAAATTCAGCATGGAACCGTTCGCACTTCTGAGATTCTTTTCATTCCTGTCATTTTTATTTTTTCTAGCCAATTAAAGTCTCTCCTTTTATTTAAATTGAAACATATTTAAAATGGTATATCTTCATCACTGAAGTCAGCTTCTTCTATACTGCCTCCGCCGGATACACCTTTACCGGATACGTCTTCACCGGATACTTTCCCGCCTGATATTCCCTCTTCAGCCTTTGGATTCTTCTCAACCTTACAGGAAGCAAATTCCAGGCTGGGTGCCACAACATTCGCGACTATTCTCACCGTAGATCTTTTCTGACCCTCTTTGCTTTCCCAGCTATCCTGTGCAAGCCTGCCCGAAACCAGTACCCTGTCCCCTTTGCTTAAGCTTTCGGCACAGTTCTCAGCCAGTTTATACCAGGCAGTAACGTTAAAGAAGTCAACCTGTGTTTCCCACTCACCGGAAGTCTTGTTCTGAATATTCCTGTTAACAGCCAGCCCGAAGCTTACCACCGCAGTGCCATTCGGAGTGAATCTAAGCTCGGGGTCCCTCGTTAAATTTCCAAGAATAGTTGTGTTATTGACACCAAAAGCCATGATAATTCACCTTCTTTTGATTGATTTATAATCATTTAAGATTGCTCGTTTTTTACAATCAGATGACGCAGTATCTTATCATTGATTTTATTTACTCTATCCAGTTCGGAAATAGCAGCATTTTTACCGCTAAAATAGATTATGATATAGTAACCGCTCTCCTGTTTTTTAATAGGATATGCAAGCTTACGGATTCCCCATTTATCAATATCGGAAATCTTACCTTTTTCTTTTTCGATTATTGAGGTTATTTTAGATAATTCTGTATCAACAGCTTCTTCTTCAAGTGATGGGTCGAATATGACCACTAACTCATAATTTCTCAATCTTTGATCCTCCTATGGACTAATTTTAAAAATTAGGTTCTGCCGGTAAGCAGAACAGAAAGATAATAAGATAAAAAAGATATTTTTTAATTTTTCACCCTTATTACCACTAGGCATATTATAACATTTGAAACCAATAATCAATAATTAATTATAACGAAATCTCGCTGTTCCAGTTAAAATTTTTAATAAATACGAATTTGCCTCAATCCTTGTTTCTCAGATATATATTCGTACATGGATAAGGAATCTCAATTCCCAGCATGTCAAATTTATCTTTTATTCTCTTTTTCAGTTGTTTTCCAATAATCCACTGTTCGGCGGGTTTGACCTTGCAGGTAACGGTAAATATAACCGCTGAGTCCCCAAGTTCACTCACACCGCCATCACCCAGAATAATTGGCCTCTCCAATATAGAATCTTTATACTTTTTATCTTCCATCAACTCATCGAATATTTCTTCCAGAACTTCCACTACTCTATCCGTATTTTCATTATAATGGACACTGACATTTATCAGAGCCTTTGACCATGTATGTGTCCGGTTACCCAATTTTTTAATTTCACCATTAGGAATGAAGTGCAGCGTTCCCTCCAGATCCCTTATCACCGTAGTCTTTAAGCTAAACCTCTCAACCACTCCTGTCGTATCTCCTACCGTTATAACATCATCCAGCTGATACCATTGCTCCAGCAGAATGAATATTCCATTTATTAAGTCTTTTATTAGACTCTGAGCGCCTAAACCGATTATGACACCGATAACTCCGGCACCGGCAAGTAAGGGAGTGACAGGTATCCCAATCTGATCAGCAATTATCAATAATCCGACTACCGTTGAGATTATTATTATTAAATTAGATATGACACTGGTAAGAGTAAAAGTACGTTTTTTTATCAGGATTTTATCATCACTGATTTTTCTTTCAACCAATCTTTTCATTCGACTGGTAATAATTTTAACTATAAATATTACTACCAGCATAGCGGCAACAATTATTATTATATTGAGCCAGTTATCCATGACATTTTTAAAAATATTAACTGTAGCGGTTTGTAAAGAATCAGTGTTGCTTTCCATTTCTTATACACCTCTTTAATTTATTTTTAGATTATTTATCTATGAATTTGGCACAAATCCAAAAATTGCTTTCTCCGGCTCATAGTAAAATCTCAGTTTTAAGTTTAATATATTTCCTCACTTCAGATAATTTAGATTTTGTCCTTAAGGCCGCTATAAACTTCAATAACTTTATCTTCCCTGTCATCATATAAAGGCTTGAGATGGCCTGTATAATTTATTACAGAGACATATGGAAACCCTTTATCAATCACCACAATATTTATTGCCCCCTGTCTCTGAATTATGGACCTCCACCTGGGTATGGGTATTTGAAGCCAGTTTACCAGCAGTGAAAGTATAATTCCTCCATGAGTTATTACTGCAACGCTGCTTTTATCTTCATTCTCGCCTATTATATTATCGATTTCGGCTACAGCCCTCTCCTGCACCTTTTTAAAGCTTTCTCCCCCGGTAGGACAGCTGTTATATGGGTCCTTTAGCCATTTCTGATAATCATCGTGAAACTCGTTATTTATCTCGCTAAATTTCATTCCCTCCCATTTGCCAAAATAAATTTCCTTTAAACCTTCTCTCACTATTATCTTCAAATCCTTGTTTTTCCCTATGATGTTTGCAGTATCTATGGCTCGTTTTAATGGACTGCTGTAAATATTGGAAAAATTTACTCTCGAAAGATACTTTGCCGCAGACTTTGCCTGGCGGATTCCCAGCCCGGTCAAACTAATATCATGGTTTCCCTGATATCTTCCCTGCTCATTCCATAATGTTTGCCCGTGTCTGATTAAAAAGAACTTTACGCCCATAGCATTTCTTCCCTTACTTCCTTCTGAATTGTTAAAAATTTAAAATAAGATAATTCTTACCTCGAACCATTTATCCCCCGACTATATTTACCTTTAATATCCTTCGCATCTGATCCAGTGCAAATTTATGATCTCTTCTGTTTAAGCCGATAACGGCACCTTTAACCACATCGACATCAAATCCTCTGAATACCGCATCAGCCGAGGTGTACAAAATACTTAAATTGGTTACATTTCCCGTGATTATTAATTTTGTTATCGATAATCTTTTCAATATCTTATCCAGTTCCGTATTGAAAAAACCGGAGAATGCACTTTTTCTTACTATGATATCGCTGCCCCGCGGCTTTAATTCTTCGATTATTTTAGATCCTTCTGTATTTTTTATTGCATGAGGAGGAAACATTTTAAACTCGCTGTCATCTTTTTCATGGCTATCACACAAGTATATAACCGGGTAGCCTGAACTGCCGGCTTTTTCAATTTCTTTTTTTATAGGTTCTATGATCTTTTTAATCTCCGGGATTTTAAACGGTGCCCCATCCAATATAAAATCATTCAGCATATTTATTATAAGTAATGCTCTGTCACCGGTCATTTTCTCACCTGCTCGAAACTGTAAAATAATTATTTCTGAAATTTATTTTATGATTTATAGATGATATTTTTAAATTGCAAGTACATGTATAATAATACCATCTGTAAGATTAATTTTGTAATGTTTTATACAGGTCCAATTTTTATATTGTCTTTTTATCTGCCCATCTATAGAATTAAGGGGAGTTTAGCTAATAATAAAAATCCCGGGAATAAAAATGAAAAAAAACAGGTTAAAAGGATTTCTTATCGTAAGCACAATATTAATACTGGTTCTATTCTTTATAACGACACTATCCTCGTGTACCCGCAGTGTGACTCTTTACTTTGCGTCATCCGGCGAAACCGATTTCTACCTCGTAAAAGAAATCAGGGAAATATCAGTAAGCGGCGACCTTTATAAAAGCGTGCTTGAAGAATTGATAAAGGGCCCGGACAGTAGTGATCTTTACCCGGTGATTCCATCAGATGTCAGGGTCAATTCTGTAAAAATATCCGGCGGCACCGCTACTGTAGATTTCAGTAAAGAGATCATAACAAACCTTGAAGAAATTCCTCACAGTTCTGCTACAGAGATTCTTGCTATCTTCTCCATAGTCGATACACTGACCGAATTCGAAGAAATAGAAAGAGTAAAAATAACCATAGAGGGCAAAGAGAGCGGCGAGATAGACGGCCTTTATATAGAGGACTTCTGGGGACATGTGGGAATTTATGAAGAATTCACAAGAAACGAAGAAATTATAAGAAATTCTATCGAACAGTAGCAATACAAATACTGCATAAACATGACACAGGATATCAGAGATACAGATAATTTCGATAAAACAAGAAAAAAAATAAACGATATAAAATTTTTTTTTGGAAATACCCTGACTTCCGAAAATAAAAAAGCTGCGATCGGGTGGTTCTGCACTTATACTCCCGAGGAACTTATAATTGCAGGTGGATTTGTCCCGGTAAGAATATTCGGGAGAAAAAAAATAATCAAATCCGAAAGTTATTTTCCTATAAATTTCTGCCCTTATATCAAATCAGGCTGGGAAAGTCTGCTCGCCGATGCCGATAATCTTAAAGCAATAATATTTACTAATTCCTGTGATGGCATGAGAAGATTTTTTGATATTGCCAGCAAATATCTTGACGGGATTCCTTCTTATCTGCTGGATGTCCCTCATTTAAAGAACAGGGATTCCCGGGATTTCTTTACCGGCAATATGGATGATATGAAAAAATTTATAGAAAAACTGAAAGGTGAAAAGATAAATGAAGAAGAAATAGAAAATGCGGTAAAACTTATCAATAAAAAAAGAAAACTTTTAAAAGAATTCAGCAATATTTTTTATAAATCACCGGACCTCATAGAAATCCCGGCATACTATAAGGTTATGGAACTATCCATGATCTCCGATCCTGAAATCTTTTTGGATGATCTGGAAAAATACCTTGGCTTTATCGGAAGTATCGATAAAACCAGTACCAAAAACGGAATCAGTCTACAGCCCGATCAGAGGAATTCTCCGTCGATCATGATTATCGGCAATTTTATCGCTGAAGATAAACTCTGGGAAATGCTTTCGAAAATGAATCTTAAACTGGCCTCCGAGGATCTCTGTACCTCAAATAGATATTTCGTTAAACAGGTGGTAACCGGTGACAACAAGGATTTGATGGAGTCCATTGCAGAAAGATATTTAAATAAACCTCAATGTATGAGAATGGCAGATCCTGGTTCAAAACTGGCCGAGATTGAAAATGTTATAATCAAAAACCATATAAAAGGGGTAATATTCATAACTTTAAAATTCTGTGATAATATGCTTTATTCCTTTCCGCTTCTTAAACAGAGATTAAATAATATGGGGATTCCGGTTCTTTATCTTGACATAGAATATAATAATTTTTCCGAGGGGCAGATAAAAACGAGGGTGCAGGCTTTTCTGGAAATGCTTTGATTTTTATAATCGGGATTATGAATTTATAACATGGGTATAAAAGACAGATTAAAAACAGGTATACAAAAAAATTTGAATCTGAGGTATATCAAAAGGCTGCTGGGCATAATTGCACTAAAACCGGTCCTGTATGCATATGGAAAAACATTTCCTTCCGCATCCGATAAATATCTGAATATTTTCACGATAGAAAGTCTGAAAAAAGCCTATTCAGATAATAACCGCCCGATAGGTTATGGATCCCTCTTCATACCACATGAGTTGTTCCACGCTCTGGGCATCACGCCATTCCTGCCGGAAGTCATGGCAGGATTTACAGCCGGTCTGGGACTGGCGCCGCAAACACTTAAAGAAGCTTCATCGCACTGGTACTCGCAGGATCTTTGCACATTTCACAGGAGCGCATCAGGTGCTGCCGAACTTGATTTGTTTCCGCGGCCGGACTACATCATAACATCCAATCTTGCCTGTGATGCCGCACAGAAATCATTTTACATACACTCTGTAAAACATAATATCGAAAAGAACTTCTATCTTATCGATGTTCCTTACCGTTATTCAGAAGAGTCGATCCGGTATCTGGCCGCACAGATAAAAAACATCTGTACCGATATTTGTTCCAAAACCGGTAAGAAACCTGACATATCCATGTTCGAAGAAACCTTCGAACTCTCAAATGAATTAAGAAAGTGGGCAATAGAGGTAGGCAGCTTAAGAAAAAACCTTGCAGATTACCCCTCTCATTTTAACGGCCTGAATTTCATCCTGCCTTTTCATGGGCTTGCGGGAACAAGAGAAGCGGTCATTCTTTATAAGGAGATATACAGGGACCTGAAAAAATATTCAGATAAACAGTGTAAAGAAATTTCGGAGAAGAATAAACCGGCTAAAAGGATTCTCTGGCTGCATCTTAAACCTTATTACAGAAACGAGATATTTGATATACTTTACAGGGAAAATTGCAGAGTGGTTTTTGAAGAAATCAATCATGTTTACTGGCAAGAACTTGATTATAAGAAACCTTTTGAAAGCCTGGCAAGAAAAATGCTTTCCAATTTTCTGGGGGGTAGCATAGATAACCGTATCGGCGTGATTCTTAAAGCAGCGCATGATTATAAAGCAGACGGGGCAATCTTATTTTCTCACTGGGGATGCAGGCAGAGTAACGGCGGAGCAAGAATAATAAAAGACAGCCTTAAAAAAATTAATATTCCTACCCTGGTTCTGGATGGAGACTGCGTGGATCAGAACAATTCTTCACAGGGTCAGGTAAAAACCAGGCTGCAGGGATTCATAGAAATTTTAAATTCTTAAGATAACATGAGCGAAAGGAAATCAATGTATACATGCGGGATCGACGTGGGATCAGTTTCAACCGAATCAGTAATACTCGATAATAAAAATAATAAGATTGTATCTTATGTAATCGCGCTGACGGGTTCGAACAGTAAAAATGCTGCAGAGGCAGCCTTCGAATCTTCTTTAAAGAAAGCAGGGCTTAAAGAATCGGAGATTAAATCAATTGTAGCCACAGGTTATGGCAGAATAAACATCCCGTTTGCCAATAAGAACATAACCGAAATAAGCTGCCATGCACGGGGAGTAGTATCTTCATTTCCCGATTTAAAAACAGTAATAGATATCGGCGGACAGGACAGCAAGGTCATAAAACTCGAAGGCGGAAATCCTATTGATTTCCTCATGAACGATAAATGCGCCGCCGGAACCGGACGTTTCCTCGAAGTAATGGCGAAGGCACTTGAAATAAGTCTGGAAGAGTTTACTCCTATTTTTAATAAAACAAGCGATAAAGTGGATATTACCTCTACCTGCACGGTTTTTGCCGAATCCGAAATCGTTTCGCTTATCGGACATGGCGTAGATAAAAATAAAATCATCAAAGGTCTCATCTATTCCATTGCCGACAGGGTGACAACAATGGTCGAAAGAGTCGGCCTTGAGGAACCGGTTTGTATGACCGGAGGAGTGGCAAAAAATCTGGGGGTTGTAAGGGCACTGGAAGAAAAATTGGGGGTAAAATTAAACATTCCCGATGAACCCCGGATAACAGGTGCGCTTGGAGCAGCTTACCTTGCCCGGGACCTTCATTAATTTTTAAAGATATTAAATCTTTTCTTTATGCTTCTTGCTTCCTCCATGTTTAATCCCATCTGGGTAATAGGGAAATCAAGAATCACAGTAAAATCTTTTTAAATTCCTCCGGGGATTTAATAAATTCGAATTTATTTCTGTTATCAAGTATTTTCTTATCCCCGGTTAAAAGAGGGACCTCACAGAATTTGGCTATGGCTACATAAAAAGAATCATACATGGTCAGGCCACAGGTATGTGCAATTCTTATGGCACTATTTAATATAGTGTGATCAGGATAAATTACTTTTAAATTCATTTTATGCAACGATTCTTCTATCATTAAAATATCATCAATACTGAATTTAGATCTGGTAAGAAAGGCATTGGTTATTTCCAGGAAGAACAGATCCGGAACCATGATTTCCAGTTTATCTAATATTTTTTGCCTTTGTATTTCCAGGGCAATTTCCACATTATCCTCGGATTTTGCACTGAACCATTTAACTGCAATTGATGCATCCAGAACAATTTCCATTTTTATTTACCTTTTTTCTCTAAATTCCCTGATTACTTCAGTACCGGTTTTTTCACCGGTAAAACCATCACTTTTCTCCCGAAGTCTTTCCATCGTTTTTGCCGCCCATTCCATATCTTTCTTTTTCTTTTCTAATTCCTTTTTTTTACTGATGCCGGCAATATATTGAGAAGTCGCCTCACGTATCAGCCAGCTCTTACTGATTTTTTCGCTGATACAGAAGTCCTTTATCTCTTTTAAATTTTTTTCAGGAATTGTTATATTTATTTTTTTTGAAGTCATTTATTATCACCAATTATAAGTATAATTAATAATGATTAATTGTCAATACCAATAGTACGTATTATTATGATTTTTAAAAGATTTCGCTTGTTTTAATATTTCTTTGTGGAAAAGAGTCTAAAACAAGAAAGAATATCTATAAGAATCTATTCTATTTACTCTATACTAATTACCAGGAAGGTCCACCCTGGTATGACCCTTTGAAATCAGGAGTAATATTGGTCTGATTTTTTCCATTGGAACTCATAACAAAAATATCTGCCAGATATTCTACTGCTTCATCTCTATTTGAGGTAAATATAATAGTTTTTCCATCCGGAGAAAAGTGAGGATAAAGAATCAAACCCAGTAATCAGAAAATTATTCTCTTTCTACCTTTAGCTTATCTATTATTTTTATAATTTCCTGCTTGTAGGATTTTTTTATACGATTAAAAATTTTTTTTGAAGTTTCCTCATCATAAATATACGCGGTATTATTTATATCTTCCAGCATATCGAGAAATATTTTTTCATCACTGATTAAATTGATTCTAAAAGCCTCCACAAAACTATCCCTTGGAGTTTTTACGATTACTCCCTTATGTTCGAGATAAATTTTTAGAGCTTTCCATAAAAGTTCAAATGTAAATTCAAACCTCTGAATAACACCGTCTCTATCTAATTCGTCTTTCGTCTGGTTTATACCTTCTTCTAATTTTTTACAAGCATCTTTTAATTTTTTTAAAGAATACTCAAGTACGTCTTTCATATGGAATTCTTCCCCTTTTTAGAATAATATCCTTAAATTCTCTATCGATAGATTCTAAAAAAATTAAATCCACTTTATGAAGGCCTGAAACTTCTTCCATCTTTTCCTTTAGCTCCCTAATCCTTCGCGCATCGACTTTTTTGCCATCTACTGCGATATCAAAATCTGAACCAGGATTATATTTTCCTGCGGCCCTGGAACCAAAAAGAAAAATTCGTTCCGGTTTTATATCTTTTTTTAATAAAGAAACTATCCTTCCAAGAATCTCTTCTTCTCTGTTTTTATATACTACTGTTTTCATGGTGATCTCTACTCAAAAGCTTAAATCGTATTTTTTACTTGTAAAAAATAAAGACATTTAAAATTATATCATAAAATTAATTTTATTGACTTTAGTGTTCTTTCACATAAGAATAATGTATTATTTAAGTATTTGATTGCTATATTAAAGAGATAATTTTAAGGATAATTCGGAGATAATATCTATAAA
>JAQUOE010000012.1 GCA_028717265.1 Actinomycetota bacterium | reverse complement strand
CACCATATTATCAATGGTTCTTATCGCATTGATTATTGCAATAAGTTTCAGATCATTATCGATTCCCGTAATACTGATCATGGTTATTCAATTAGCTATCTGGATCAATCTCAGTATTCCGTATTTTACCAATCAACCCGTATATTATCTTACATCAGTCTTCATATATGCAATTCAAATGGGTGCAACGGTTGATTATGCTATTTTATTTACATCAAGATATAAAGAAAATCTGAAAATTCTAAAACCGCTGGATGCTGTACAAAAAACTATCAGTGATACCGGGAGGTCCATTTTAACCAGTGTGCTGATACTCTTTTCAGCTACTGCGAGTATAGCTTTTATTACAGATATTAGAACTACCTACGAGTTAACTAATATAATAGGCAGAGGCGCTATCATCAGTATGGTTTCTATCCTGTTCGGTCTCCCGGCTCTGCTCCCATTATTTGAGAGATTGATTGGTTGGACCACCATGGGATGGAGGAGAAGACAAAGAAAGACTTGATTTAAATTACAGTATCTTATTTATTAAATTGATTTACCGGAGGAAAAATATGAATAAAAGAAATATGAAAAGAAAAAAAATAAAAAGAAAAAAATTTTTTACAAAAATAATAACTATAACAATAATTATGACTTTGATTACACTTATTCCCTCAGTGATTGGTTTTACATCCGAAACCGGGGTGCAGAAGAATGAAACAGTCTATGTTATTTTAAATCACAATGGCAAAGTCAAAGATGAGCGAATAGTCAACAGGGTCTGGGGTACAGATGAAAATAGCGAATGGGTAGATTATGGTGACTATCTCGATATTTCGAATATGGTTTCGGCGGATGAACCGGAAGTAGAAGAGGATAGGATCATATGGCCCATGGATATTCTTAAGATCGGTGACTTATATTATCAGGGTATAACGGACAAAAACCTGCCTGTAGAAGTAAAGATCCGCTATTATCTGAACGGAAAGGAAATCGAAGGAGAAGAACTCGCCGGAAAATCAGGAGACATTAAAATAGATATTAAGGTCAGAAATAAATTAAAACAGGATGACGTGATTTCTTATACGGATTATAGTAACACACAAAAGGAAAGTGATAACGAGTATTACACACCATTACTGGTTCAGGTCTCATTAACAGTGGATCTTGATATATTTTCGGATGTTTCGGCTGAAGGTGCCTCAAAAGTAGTAACAGGCAGTAAAATGAACATCGGATTTGGGGCATATCCATACCCCGGGGAAGAATTCATAATTGAAATGAAAGGGGAAAATATTGAACTTGAACCCATCAATATTATAGTAATCCCTCAGAATTTGCCGTTTCAGGATACCGGTGATACAAAGGAAGGTTTAATAGAAATGGCAGATGGTCTTGAGGATATTGGAGATAATGCTTATAAAGTGGCAGATGGTCTGGATGAAATATTAAATGAAGCAGGTGATCTGACGGATGGTATCGAACAATTTGTTGATACTATAGCTGAAATAAACAATGGGGTATATGAAATAAATAAGAATTCCGGCAGTATTGGAAACGGAATGAAAGAACTTATAAGCGGGCTCGATACTTTGAGAAGTGAAAGCAGTACGCTTGCCGGAGGAATAAACGAAATTAAAACGAATACAGACACTATGGGTTCGGCTATCAGCGGCCTGGCAGGCGGTGCTTCGGATCTGTCTGCAAATATAACTCTTCTTCATAGTGGAATAGCGGCATTTCAAACGGGCCATACAGATTTATCGGCTCTTGCAGAAGCGATACTGGCAGCTTATCCGGATATTCCCGAAAATGCACAGATCAGGAATCTAGCGCTGGGAGTAATTAGTGAAAAATCTGCAGTAGACGGTTTTGTTTCAGCTACAGGAATGATAGATACGGGAGCATCTGATCTTTCGGCAGGATTGAGTGGATTGTCAGGGAACTTTTTATTATACAGCAGTGGTGTTGGTAAAATAGCTTCCGGAACAAGTGCGCTGCCTGAAGGTGTGGGGAAGCTGACTGACGGGATGAGAAGTTTGTATAATGGTTGGAAAGAATATATCGATGGTATATCGGAATTAAATGAAGGCACTAATGAGTTTTATAATAAGACAGTTAATTTTCCGGAAGATATAAACAAACTTTTGGATGGAATAGAAAAAATCAGAGATGCGGTTAAAGAACTGACTGAAAAAGGTATAATCAAAATAGAGGACGGCGTTATCGAAGGTATTGACAATATTGAATACAGTGAGGCTCTGGAGAAAAAGCTGGATGAACTTGCCGGGAACTATAATTCATTTATCGATAATGATAAAAATCTGGATAGTGAGGTCCAGTTTATAATGCAGACTGAAGAAATTAAGATTGACCTGTCTTCAACTTCCGGGGAACCTGTTAAAGCAGATGAAAATCTTACATTTTTCCAGAAAATTTTAAGCTGGTTCAAGAAATAAATCTTTTGATAAATCGAAGGAACGGCGGATTATTTATTTTAGATTTTCGGGGTTCAAGCCTTCCAATTCCCGAATTACAAATCTGCCGTTTTTCCTTATCAGAACACTGTCAAAATAGATCTCCCCGCCTCCATATTCAGGTGTCTGAATGCTGATAAGATCCCAGTGTATGGCAGAATCATTGCCGTTTGATGCTTCCCTGTAACATTTTCCGGGTGTGAAGTGGAAGCTTCCCATTATTTTCTCATCGAATAAAGTGTCCTTCATAGGTTGGATTATAAAAGGATTGACACCAAGGGAGAATTCTCCAATATATCTGGCTCCTCTGTCCGTATCAAGAACTTTATTTATTCTTTCTGTATCATTGGAAGAAGCTTCGATGATTTTACCATCTTTAAATTCAAGTTTAATATTTTCGTAAGTAACACCCTGGAAAACAGCAGGAGAGTTGAAGGCAAGTTTGCCGTTTACTGAAGATTTTACCGGAGCAGTAAATACTTCACCGTCGGGTATATTGAATTCGCCGTCGCATTTTATGGCGGGAATATCTTTTATAGAGAAGGAAAGGTCCGTATCTTTGCCGGTTATATGAACCCTGTCTGTTTTATTCATGAGTTTTACAAGGCTATCCATTGCTTTTGACATTTTGCCATAATCCATATTGCAGACGTTAAAATAAAAATCTTCAAATGCTTCCGTGCTGGTATTCGCAAGTTGAGCCATTGACTCGTTAGGATATCGCAGAACAACCCATTTGGTGTTATTTATTCTAATATTGTTCACGGCTTCCATAAAATATTTCATATAATCTGCCATTTTGCCAGGTGCAATGTCACTTAATTCGCTAATGTTGTCACTGGCTCTTATTCCTATAAAAGCAGCCATTTCTCTCATACGGGTAATTTCATACTTTGCGAGAGATTTTAATTGTTCGATACTGGATTCTTTGAGTATTTCCCTTGTAACACTGTAGTCTTTCAAATCTACAAAAGGCATTCCTCTGTTTTCATATACTTCATATATGACTGCTCTGACCAGCGGAATTGCGGAATCTCCCACACAATCAATTAAGACTTTTTCTCCCTTTTGCACCCTGCATGAATAATTTACCAGAGTTTTTGCAAGCTTCTTTATCCTTGGATCCATTGAACCACCTTTTTGTTAATTCCGATTGTTTATTAGCATAGATTTCTTAGAAGTAATTATACAGCAAACGATTGTACAGTAAAAACCTTTAAGTGATATAATAAAAAACTACCAGAAAAAGGAGGTAAAAATGAGATATGTCAAATTGGGAAGCTCACAAATAATGGTTTCTGTGATCGGATTGGGTGCATGGGCAATCGGTGGAAAATGGTGGGGAGGTACGAATGAAAAAGAATCCATAGAGGCGATTCAGGCCTCGATAGACTCGGGTATAAATTTCATCGATACGGCGCCGGCATATGGTCAGGGTCTTTCGGAAAGATTTATCAAAAAGGCTCTTAGAGGAAGAAGAGATAAAGTCGTAATAGCGACTAAATGCGGGCTCAGATGGGATTTAAAAAAAGGTTTATATTTCTTCGATTATGCCCCTGGCGTTCCCATATATAAATACCTTGGCAGACAATCCATAGAATATGAGCTGGATCAGAGCCTGAAAAGGCTTGGAACGGATTATATAGATTTATATCAGAGTCACTGGCAGGATCCGACGACACCGATTTCCGAAACAATGGAAACGTTTCTGAGGTTGAAGGAAAAAGGGAAAATAAAAGCAATAGGAGTAAGCAATGCGTCAATTGAAGAAATAAAAGAATATTCCAGATATGGTGTCATAGATTCCGATCAGGAAAAGTACAACCTCCTTGACAGAAATATAGAATCCGATCTCTTGCCATGGTGCGAAAAAAATACTGTTTCGGTTCTTGCATATAGTTCCATGTCCAAAGGGCTACTTACCGGGAAAATGTCACCGGATAGAGAATTTAAACAGGGTGATGTAAGGCTCGGTGACCAGAGATTTTCTGTTGAGAACATAAAGAGAGTAAATACATTGCTGGAAAAGCACTTGAAAACTGTTACGGAAAAACATAATGCCTCATATGGTCATATAGCCACAGCCTGGCTGCTCAAAAATCCAAAAGTCATCGCACTGTGCGGAGCAAGAAATAAAGATCAGGCTATTGAAAACGCCAGAGCGGGCAATATAGAACTGGATGGAGATGACATAAAAAAAGTGGATGATTTTATAAAAGAATATGATATAAATCCCTTATAAAAAGAATCTATTTAGTATTATTTTCAAACTGGCTATAATAAAGCTTTGCATAGAAACCGCCCTTGGCCAATAGTTCCTGATGATTTCCCTGCTCCACGATATTGCCATTATCCATTACGAGAATTAAATCAGCGTTACGGATTGTGCTGAGCCTGTGGGCAATAACAAAACTTGTATGGTTCTTCATCAAATCATCCATAACCTTCTGGATGAGCAACTCTGTACGCGTATCAACGGAGCTTGTTGCTTCATCAAGGATAAGAATTCTTGGACGTGCGAGAATTGCCCTTGCAACTGTAAGAAGCTGCTTTTGCCCCTCTGATATATTGGAAGTTTCCTCATTCAGTTCCATATTGTAGCCATTTGATAGGGTATGAATAAAATGGTCAATATATGCTATTTTTGCACTTTCAATTACTTCTTCGTCATTTGCATCCTGACGGCCGTATCTGATATTTTCCATAATTGTGCCATTATAAAGCCATGTATCCTGTAAAACCATACCAAATATTGCCCTCAGGTCCTGGCGTGTAAAATCTTTAATATTTTTTCCATCTATCAGAATGGTACCGTCATCTACATCATAGAAACGCATAAGAAGTTTGACCATGGTGGTCTTTCCCGCTCCGGTTGGACCTACTATGGCGATCTTCTGGCCAGGTTTAATATTGGCGGAAAAGTTTTTTATTATAATCTGTTCGGGATTATATCCGAAATGAACGTTTTTAAATTCAACATTACCGGAAACAGAATCAAGCCTGACAGGAGTGCTTGTTTCAGGTACTTCCTCCTTCTCCTCCAGAAAATCAAATACTCGTTCTGCTGAAGCGGCGGTCTGCTGAAGAACATTTGAAATATTGGCAAGTTGTGATATTGGCTGCGTGAATGACCGGACATATAGAATAAATGCCAGAATGTCACCGACTGCCAGCTTGCCTTGAGCTGCAAGCCATCCGCCCAATACGCATACCGCTACATAACCGAGATTTCCGACAAAAGATGCTGCAGGCATCATCATACCGGATAAAAATTGTGATTTCCACGCTGCGCTATAAAGGACATTATTATAGCTGTCAAATTTCTCGGCACTTTTTTCCTCCCCATTAAAGGCTCTCATTACATTGTGTCCGCCGTACATCTCTTCAACATGACCATTAACATGCCCGAGATAATCCTGCTGCTGTTTAAAGTATTTTTGTGATTTTCTAACGACAGCCAGTATGATTATAAGAGAAAGAGGAACGATTAATAGCGCCACAAGTGTCATAATCCGGCTTATTGTCAACATCATTATCAGTACTCCGAGAACTGTGATAACCGATGTAATAATTTGTGTCAGACTCTGGTTGAGAGTCTGTCCTACAGTATCAACGTCATTGGTCACACGTGAAAGCACCTCACCATGATTTGTACCATCAAAGTATTTAAACGGCATACGGTTTATTTTTTGAGATATATCTTTTCTGAAGCGGTATGTTATTTTCATTGATACACCTGACATGATCCAGCCCTGGATATATGAAAATAGTGCTGAAATCACATATAGGCCTATCGAAATCAGGATAATATTCCCAATATATTTGAAGTCTATACCGCTTCCTGTTCCGGTTATTTCACCCATTACACCTTCAAATAATCTGGTTGTGGCTTTACCGATAATTTTGGGCCCGACTATGGAAAATATCGTTGAAACTATGGCGAAAATCATTACCACTAATACTGCCACTTTGAATTCGCTGATATATTTTAAAAATTTGGTCATTGTGGCCTTGAAATTCCGGGGTTTTTCTCCCTGCATTCGGGAATGACCGCCAGGAGGACCAAAGCCCATGAGACCTTTAGGACGTTGACTTCCAATGGGTCGACTGCCGAAGCCTGCTGCATCTTTCATAGATTTTTTTTCTGAATTTCTATTCTTCTCTTCACTCATTCCAATTCCTCCTTGCTAAGCTGTGACAGTGCAATTTCCCGGTAAGTTTCACAACTCTTCATCAGTTCCCCGTGAGTGCCTTTGCCTGCAATTTTACCATCTTCAAGAACAACGATTTGTTCCGCAGTCATGACAGTTCCCACACGCTGAGCGATAATAAGGATCGTACTTTGTCCGGAGTAGGATTTAAGTGCTTTTCGAAGTGCTGAATCTGTTTTAAAGTCAAGCGCAGAAAAACAATCATCCAAAACAAGGATTTCAGGATTTTTGACAAGTGCACGGGCAATTGAAAGTCTCTGGTTCTGACCACCTGATACATTTTTTCCACCCTGTGAAATTTCCGATTTAAAACCTTCGGGTTTTTCGCTTATGAATTCCATTGCCTGTGCCACCTCTGCAGCTGTTCTTAATTTATCTTCACTTGCATTTTCATCTGCATAACGCAGGTTGCTTTCAATGGTACCGCTGAAGAGTGTGCTTTTCTGAGGTACATATCCAATCTTATCCCTCAAATCATGTTGTTTGACTTCTCTTATATCGATACCATTAACGAGTATCTGTCCCTTGCTGATATCATAAAAACGAAGGATAAGATTAACAAGTGTTGATTTGCCTGAACCCGTAGGTCCAATAAATGCTGTTGTCTGTCCTGGTTTTGTTGTAAAACTTATATTATGCAGTACATCTTCATCGGCCCCCGGATATCTGAATGAAACATTTTTGAACTCAATTACTCCATGGATAGGACCGTTAAAGTTCTTCGGGTCTTGAGGATCCCGGATGATAGACTCAGTGCCCAATACATCTGCAACGCGGCCGGCAGAAACCGAAGCCCTCGGTACCATTATGAACATTACAGACATCATCAGGAAGGCCATAACGATCATCATTGCATACTGCAAAAATGCCATCATATCACCAACCTGCATTTGAGATTGTGCTACCTGATGTGCACCTACCCAGATAATGAGTAAAGAAAGTCCATTCATCAGGAGCATCATAACCGGCATCATTGAAACCATTACACGATTTATAAATAAATTTGTTTTTGTAAGGTCAGTATTGGCTCTGTCAAAGCGGTCTTCTTCGAATTTCTGTTTGTTGAATGCTCTTATCACCATCATGCCCGAGAGGTTTTCACGTGTTATAAGGCTCAGACGATCGATAAGGTTCTGAATAATTTTGAATTTTGGTAAGGCTATAGAGAATACCACAATTATAAGAGAAACCAGAGTAACAATAGCAACAGCGATGATCCATGACATCGATGTGCTTTTGTCAAGCGCAAGTATTATTCCTCCGATACCCAGAATGGGTGCGTAGAAGACAATTCTCATCAGTATTATGACAAGCATTTGAATCTGGGTAATATCATTGGTTGACCTTGTAATAAGTGAGGCAGTAGAAAATTTATCAAACTCAGCATTTGAAAAATTTTCAACTTTATCAAATACCTTTCTACGCAGGTTCCTTGACAGTCCGGCTGCCACTCTTGCAGAAAGGTATCCGACTGTAACCGTAGAAGCCGCTGATAAAAGGGATAAAAGAAGCATTAGTAGTCCCGTACGCCAGATATAATTACTCTGAATCTTGTTTACATCCATACCAAGGGCAGAGTACTCAGCTTTTACAGATCCGATAGCCATTTGTGCCACCATTTTGTCACCTATCGATTCAAACTTCTTATCAATAGCAGTGCGGATCTTCAAAAGCTGATCTGCAGGTAAATCTGCAAGCATATTAAAAATCTGGTCCGATGTCATACCTTCGGGAATCTTTGTCAGGTCAAGGCCCAGTTCGCTGCCGGCGATCGCTGCCCCGGATGGGTTCGCTATGATCTGCTCGATACCTGAAACAGCGAGAAATGCTTTTCCCATCACAGGGTTGATCTTATCAGTTTCTTTCTGATCAATCTTATTCAATATATAAATAGCCTCTTCGCTTAGTTGCGGATAATCTTTTAAATATTTATCGTAGTCAGTAGAGGTGTTGGCGATAAGTGTATAATTCTTCAGCACTTCCGCTTTGTCATCTGCACTCATA
The DNA here is from genome assembly GCA_028717265.1 of Actinomycetota bacterium. Taxonomy (GTDB): domain Bacteria; phylum Actinomycetota; class Humimicrobiia; order Humimicrobiales; family Humimicrobiaceae; genus Hydromicrobium. The sequence goes on along the minus strand of JAQUOE010000012.1, from coordinate 29,976 downwards.
AACAGGGCAAGTTTATTCATTTCATTCAGGCGGATCGCTTTCGGAACAGCATTTTCTATACCGCCCTGCTGTATGCCATTGTTTACTATATTCGACATATAGTCAGGAAGCGACAAATCAGCCATTCCCTGAATAAACAACAGGGCAATGGCAATTAAAATCATAAGAGTGAAAGGTTTGAGGTATCTGGCCAGTCTGATCATTTATTTTTTTTCTTTCTAATCTGTTCCTTAAGTAAGATATTACCTATAATTTTATCGTTAAGTTCACAATATTTTAGAAGCTCGTCATCGTCCAGAGCATCAAATAGTAAAGATAATGTCTTAAAACTTTTATTTTTTATTGAATCGAATTGATTCTTGAATTTCTCCGATAATTCTATTTTTAAAGTCCGGCGGTCATCAGGATTCCTTTTTCTTAAAAGCAGCCCTTTGTTTACCAGACCATTAACAATCTGTGTAGTTGCACTGCTGGTAGTATCGAGTAAATTAGCAAGATCCTTGATATTTATAGTTCCGTTACTTTTTACAAGGCGTAAGACCAGCCACTGCGGATGTGTAATTCGTATACCAGCAGAGAAAAAGTGGAGTTCAGCAGAAATCTCATGCTTTATCGCGCGGATATCCTCGAGAATCTTTTCGATTAGTTTTCTTCTATCATTCATATAAATTCATAAAATTACAATTCAAATCAGTTATATTAAAAATTAGTTAAGCTATTAATCAAATTAGTATCTTAACTAAATAATTTTTTTTGTCAAGATAATTTTCAAAATAAATTTTATAGTCCTACCCGGAGCCAGATAGGATATATATTTCTGCATATTGAAATTAGTTACCAGACATATGATAATAATTTAATAATTGTCTGGTAACCAGGTAAAAATTACCAGACAGTATTTTAAAAACAATAGATTGTCTGGTAAGATTGGTGAAAAATATGGAAGTTCTAAATGGGATCTTAAAAGAAGAGCTAAGCAGGCTAATAAACCTTCAAAAAAATGATGAGGATAAATTAAAGAAGTTTCTAAAGGGTAGCCTGATAAAAAAGGAAATAAAGGGGCATATTTATTATTATCTAAATTACAGAGATAATAAAAAAAATATTTTTAAATATTTAGGAAAATTAGATAAAAATAAAATTTCCAGGCTTGAGGATAGCATACAGGAAAGAAGAAAGCTTCAAAAATTATATAACTAGGTTAAAAGAAATATAATAAAACTGGAAAAGATATCCCGTGAAAAGAAAAAGTAGTTTATTCTTTTATTTCCTTAACTGCTATATGGCAAAAAGTAATTTTTAGGAATTTAAAGGATGATTTAAAACTACTTTATGATTTTTTAGCAATATAGAGAATAATAGAAAGATGTTACAGGATTTAAATATTATAATATTATAACGCAAACGAGCAACATTTTTTTTCATAAACCGGTTGTCATATTCTGGTAGCCCCAAGTATTGAAATTTCGAACCGGATTATAGGTTACTTACAAAAAGTAAAAGATTTAATCCCCTGATGAAATTTAATTAGAATTAAAATTTTATTTAATATTGCCCTACGAAATAGTATAATATAATAAGTTGTAGGGCAAATTATAAATTATAGATATTGCCCTACAACTGATAATATATTAAAATAAGTAGGGCAATATTAGAGAATATTAAGAGGACTAATCCAAATGGTAATTTTAAAAGAAGTGTTTAAAGAAGAAAAGGAAAGATTATTAAAGATGAAAGAATTTTATATGGAAAAAGTTCTTGAATTGCCAAAAGGTAATATTGTATTTAAAAATAGGGGAAATAAGAAATATCCATATCTGGTTTATAGAGAAGCCAATAAAGTAAAAACAGATTATTTAAAAAACAATGAAGATGAGCTGAAAGAGCTGGGATTAAAAATAAAGAAACGGAAGAAATATATAAAATTATTAAAAGAAATAAAAAAAGATCTCAAAGCTTTAGGGAAGCATATATGAATGGTATAAAGAAAATATTTTGGGAGACAATCAAAATATTAGAAAGTAATAAGATTCTTGAGCATGTTGTTTTAATTGGTAGTTGGGCTGAATATATTTACGAGAAATCTGGTTGTTTAAAAAATTTTGAGGCTAATTTAAAAACAAGAGATATTGATTTTTTAATAAGGAATATTAATAAACCCAGAGAAGGAATAAATATAGTAGATATTTTAGAAAAAGAAGGATTCGAAACCTCAATTGATTATATGAGTGGTATCTATAAATTTTACAGGGGAAAGGATTTAGAATTAGAATTCTTGGTAAGAGAAATTGGAAGAGGTCAATCCGAACCATATGAGGTTCCATCATTTGGAATTAAAGCAGAAGGATTAAGAAATACCGATATATTAATTGACAATATTGATGTTATTGAAGTAATGGATATAAAAATAATTGTACCCAATCCACAGGCATATCTACTACAAAAAATTATAATTAATAACCAGAGAAAAAGTAAGGCCGAGAAAGATTATCTGGGTATAGAAAATTTATTAGAAAATATAAAATCATCAGATTTAGAATTCCAAAAATTAAAAGACCTGTTTAACGTATTAACAAAGAAGCAGAAAAAAATTATTAGCAAGTTCTTAAATGGTAATCTTCTTGAGTTATTTTAAAGGTGGCAAGAATTTACTGGCAGAGCAAAGGGTACAATAGTAAGAACTTTTAATTTAGAAGTCAAAATTAAGTATTGAATATTCTATATGTAGTTTGGCAGCTCCAAGTTACAGAATTTCGAACCAAATCCTTAATTAATAAGAAATATTTAGATTTGTACCAGATTAATAATTATACTTTAATCCTCTCTTTAGAAGTATTCCACGCTTCCGCAATCATAAGCATAGACGCTATAAAAAAAATCGCAGCATCTATATTTATCTGACCATCCGGGATCCGGATGTTTCCGGCTGAAATCAAGTCCCACCTGAATAAAAGCATCCAATGGACCATTGCAACACTATACATAACCCAACCAACATATCTTAAGCCCGGAATCCCCATAACATTTAATCTTCTTCTAATAGATCTACTAGCAAAGTGAGAAAGTAAAACTGCTATTAAAAAAAACAAAATTTTAAGTCCACAGGAAGCAATGTAAATCGCTAACCCAGAATCACGAGTTGCCTCAGCTATAACACCTAAAAAATAACCTGCAATGGCAAATATCAGACTTAGAATTATTATTGGTTTTCCCATCTTGTTAACTCCTTAAATATTGGATTTTTTTATATCAACATCGCATCATCAGAATTGAATTAAAATCGATACTCAAATCCTATAATAACAAGGGTCTTAAAAATGTTAACATACATACCAATATATTGTAAAATGTTTTAAAGCTTTCAATTATTCTTAATCTTTAGTAAGAGCATGAAAGGAGAAAATCATGAAAATCTTATCACTTAAATTAAGGATTATGGTGTTGTGGATATTTATGGCTGCTTCCATAACTGCCGAAGTTTCACTATATTTATATCATAAGGGCCAGATAGAGAGCCTTATATCCGGAGAGGCTGGAATAACCTCCAGTAATCTGGTACTCTGGACCATAAGGTGGCTCATCCCATTTGTACTGGCATTTTTGACTGTAAGCCTTTTAGATAAGGCCAACCGTATATTAAATATTGTATTCGGAGCAATAATTGTTGTCTTTAATATATTCCAGTTTGTTATGCGTCTTATAGCGGGACAATATATGCCTGCATTTTTAATCATTATCATAGTATCATCTATTATAGCTTCCATATTGATACTCCTTTATGCTGCAAGATGGCCCAAATATGGGGATTAATAGGATTTAAAGAATAACAATAAATGAAAGATAGAAAAAGTTTCAGTATCATAATATTTATTCTGATAATCACTTTTCTTTCATTCTCATTCATAAGCTGCAAACAGGGCTATTATAATTTAAGAACTTATCAGGTTCCCGAAAATATTGAAGACGGCCTGCAGGTGGATACTTTGGATGAGACAAATATCGACCAGGACCTGATTGAAAGAGCTATAAATGATATAGATAGGGGTAAATACGGTGAAGTGCATTCACTTCTTATATATAAGGGTGGAAAACTCGTATTAGAAGAATATTTTACCGGTCATAAATATCAATGGGATGCTCCTAATCATTATGGTGAACTGGTAAATTGGCGAAGTTCTATGCCACACGTTCTGCAATCAGTAACAAAAAGCATTACCTCAGCCTGTATAGGAATTGCCATAGATAATGGTTTTATTGGTAGCGTACGACAATCAATATTTGATTATCTACCAGATCATCAAGACTTAAAAACCGATGGTAGGGACAAAATTACCATTGAACATCTTCTTACCATGACTTCAGGGCTCAAGTGGGATGAATGGAGTGCGTCTCTCAGTAGCATAGATAATGATATGATAGGAATTTGGTTTAACGGGCAAGAAGATCCAATAAGATATGTATTAGAAAGGCCTCTTGTAAATGAACCGGGAACCAGCTTTAAATATAATGGCGGGAATATGTTTATTTTGGGCGAGATAATTAAAAATGCTTCAGGTATGTATATTGATGAATTTTCCGGGAAGTACCTGTTTGAACCTTTGGGGACTAATACTTTTAACTGGTACATACGTTATGAAAATGGTGAGATTGACACCGCAAGCAGTCTGGCTATAAAACCAAGGGATATGTTAAAAATAGGTGTTACCTTTCTAAATTATGGAATCTGGAATGGAAAACAGATTATTTCTGAGGAATGGATAAAAAAAAGCTCTACACCATATAAGAACAATACAGATATTAAAATTCCGGGCGAGGATCTGGGGAAAGTAGGTTATTCCTATAACTGGTGGATAAAAGAGTTCTCAAATTCAGGTAGAGAAATAAATATGTATTGGGCTAATGGCTGGGGAGGACAAAAAATAGTGATATTTCCTGAGATTGATATGGTCATTGTGTTTACTGGTGGCAATTATAATTCTACAGTTAAAAACCTTAAAATTCTGGAAAAATATATTTTACCCGCTATCAAGTAATGTTTTGTTCTAATTGAATAAGACATTATAGATATATTTGTCTTAATGGCTGGATATATATGATTCGAACCAAAGAAAATTATTAATTATAATATTAATTAATATATTGAAACAAGTATTAATGGTAGCCCATAGGGGACTCGAACCTTTTTAAAGATTTGTAAATTATTCTATTGTAAATAATCCAGTAGTTCTCCAATCCGTTCCTTATCTCCTGTTGTAAGTGTCATGACCATAACCACCGGACTAATTTTCCTGGCTTTCTTATAAGCTTTGTAAATGGCCCGATAAAGTTTGTCCTCATCATCGCTCCAGGTTATGGTAGAGAGGGGTGTAACCTTATAGTTTATATTTTCCTCTCTGAGTACGTTCCAGAAATTATCAAGGGACTTCTTTATATCTTTTTCCCCGATAGGATAAAGGCTTACCTGAATTGCTATCATTGATACCTCCGGTTTTTTCTAAATTAGTTGACATGATTTACAGCAAGGTTAAGATTTTTCTTTTGATTTTATTAAATTCTACGGATGTAAAGGTCCTGTTGCTTCTCGGTCTTCCAATATCGACATTAAAGCTGGTTTTGACTACTGCGGGGCGTTCGGACAACAGGTAAATTTTATCGGATAAAAAAATTGCTTCATCTATATCATGCGTTATAAAAAGGATAGAAGACTTAAGGTCCTTTAAAATTCCAAGAAGCCAGAGCTGCATTTTTCTTTTGTTTATTGCATCCAGGCTGCCAAAGGGTTCATCCAGCAGCATGATATCATTTGCAAATAAATAAGTCCTCAGAAGAGCTGCTCTCTGACGCATACCGCCGGAGAGCTGCGCCGGGAAATGATTTTCAAAACCCTCAAGCCCGAATAATGGAAAATATTTTCTGGCTTTAATCTGTGATTCTCTTTTTTTTAATCCTTTGAGCATCAGAGGTATGCTGACATTATTTATTATTGTATTCCATGGAAGGAGCAGGTCTTTCTGGTGCATATAGCTTACTCTTCCGGTTTTACCATTATAAATTTCTCCTTCTATTAAGACTTTCCCTATATCAGGCTTTTCAAGTCCTGAAATAATATCAAATAGGGTACTTTTACCACATCCGCTTGGACCAACTATGGAAACAAACTGGTTTTTTTCAAGTATAAGAGATACATCCTTTATGGTGTGAAGATCCCCAAAACTTTTTTTTATATTTGTTACTTCTATTACCGGTTTAATTTTATCCTTCATTTATCTATCGGATTGTTCTATTTATTACGTTTTTTTATTTCTTTTTCTTATGGTAAAAACTCATTGGTAAAAGCTTTATCTGAATCAAATTTGCCTGTAAAAAGATTATTCCCAAGCATCCAGTTTGAAAATGTATCCCAGATCTTTTCTTTCATCTCGCCCCATCTTTCAGAGTCCGACCGGTATTGGTCCGCAAGATATTTCTGGCTTGCTTTCACTAATTCCTTATCCAGTTCAGGCACGAACTCGCTTAATATTTCTGCTGCTTCTTCAGGATTATCGATTGCAAATTCATATCCGTTGGATGTTGCACGCAAAAAGCTTTCGACTAAAGACGGATTTTTAATTATGGTTTTCTCATTTGTAATTATCAGCGGAGTATAGAAATCAAGTGAAGGATCCATATCCTGCAGTAACAGAAAGTTTAACTCAATGTTCCGCAATTCTGCAGCGACCCCATCCCAACCATAGAAGATCCATGAAAAATCCACGTCTTTTGTAATACTTGTAAAGAAGTCGGAAGCGCCTATATTTATTATTTCAAGTTTTGAAAAGTCAGCATCATATTTTTCCATTAAAACTTTCAATATTGCTTCTTCAGTCGGCGAACCCCAGCCGCCGTATTTTTTCCCTTCAAAATCTTTCGGTGTTTTGATATTTTTTTCTACCGGTGATGCTAAACCTGATGTGTTGTGCTGTATAATTGCGGCTACAGCAACAATGGGTAAGGGAATATCGGCTGTTCGTGCATATGTGACCTGTTCCTGATAACTGATTCCAAACTCGCCTTTGCCGGCTGCTATTAAATCCGCACTTCCGCCTTCGGTGGGCTGGATAACTTCTACTTCGAGCCCTTCATCGGTGTAGTATCCGTTTTTAATTGCGGCATAAATCCCCGTATGATTGGTATTCGGAACCCAATCCAGAACTACGGTTATTTTTTGCAGTTTTTCCGAAGTTCCATCCTGATTTACATCCCTGCATCCTGCGGCAGTAAAAAGGCATGTAAATGTCAGCATTAATGCCAGTACTGCCAGCATTAAAGAAATCAAAACTGATTTTAGGTTATTTCTTTTTCTTTTCATTTTAATCATTCCTCGTAATATTCCTCCTTTGAAATTTGAATCCACGGCATATATTTTTTTTCAATTAATTCAATGATTTTTAAAAAGAAAATACTCAAAACAGTAATTACAATTATTGCGGCAAATACTTTATCTGTCGAAAAAGATTGTTTTGCTCTAATCATATAGACACCAAGGCCATTCTTGCCGCCTACCCATTCTCCGATTGTTGCACCCATAATACTGTATGTCGCAGCGATTTTAATTCCTGAAAAAAAGCCGGGCATGGCTGAAGGGAATTTAACTATTTTATATATTTGAGTTCTATTGGCTCCCATTGACTTAAGCAAATTCAACAGTTCTTTATCCACCGTGGCAAAACCCTGCAGAAGACTTACGGTGATCGGGAAAAAGCATATAAGTATTACAATTATTATTTTTGGCAAATAGCCATATCCAAACCATATGATAAAAAGAGGAGCCAGAATTATTATAGGAATTGTCTGAGTTGCGATAAGAAGTGGGTTTAATATCTTCTTTACGATAGCAATGGAATCCATAACCAGCGCTGCAATAATTGAAATAATGACTGATATCAAAAAACCTGCCGCTGTTTCGAACAGAGTAATTAAAGTATTGCCACCTATTGCCTTAAAATTCATTATTAAGCTATACAGGATCAATGTAGGGGCAGGCAGAATAAAAGGCTGCACCAGTCCGGACCCTGACACGCTCTCCCATATAGCGATTAATATAACAATAAAGAATACCGGCAGAATTATATTGCTTATTTTTTTTATTTTTTTCATATAAATTCGAAGATTTTTTTATATTATCTTTATCATGTAATCTCTATAATTGTTTTATGACCAGAAGAATTCCTTTTTTGATTTTTATGTAAGCTTTTTTTTCTGTAAAGATATTGCTGATTCCTCTTACCGGGCTGAATATAAGCTTTTCATTTTCAAGCATATATTTCAATCCCTCTGTTTTTATAAAATAGGTATAAGGGCTGAGTGAAATAAGGGTTACCGTAGCACCAATATCTCCGGTTATGGCGCCTGATTTTCTCATGATGACTATCTCGCTCGTATCTGTCAGGATCCTTATATCTATATTTCTTAAAAAAGGCGACGCAAGGAGGAAAATATTTGCAATGCTGTGATCTATCCTGCCGCCCAGTGCGCCCAGTATTATTATTTTTTTTATCCCGAGATCGAAAGCATACTCTACAGCAAGCTGAGCATCACTCTTATCCTTATAAGAGGATGTGGAAATATATCCGGTTTTGTTTGACCTGGCTCTGATTTTTTCTTTGTCTGCTGCTTTTATGCTGTCCATATCTCCTATTACTATATCAGGCACCAGATTCATCCTGAGTGCGTTTTCCGCACCTCCGTCGGCACCTATAATGATGCAATCCACCGCCGGATCAAATAAGTCTGTTACTCTTTTATAAGTAAGAGCAGGATCATTTATGACCCCATTTGCTACTATTACTGCCTGTTCATATTTTTTATTACTCATATATACTCCTAACAAAAACAAAAAAACTACTAACCTGACCTTGATTAGTAGTTATGTATTTCTACTTTTCCTACGCTAGTATTGACTAGGTCAGGTTTAAGGGTCGACAGCTTGAATTAATTGCCTGTCCTCTCAGCCGAATAAGCTCCCCTAAGTATTTATAAATGTTTAATTTTCAAAGGAATTTCTTTATAATATAAAAAATAAAGAAATAAGCATAATGGATATTATCATAAAAAGTTTACATTAACAATTATAGGGGGATAATATTTTAATAAAGGATTGTAATATTAAAAAAGATTCAAAAGTCAGAGAAGTGATTTTTAAATGGAATTCACAGGAAGAAAAATAGAGATTTTAAAAGAAGTTATTGGCAGATTTATTGTAAAAGCCGATCCCGTTTCATCCAGGAGAATAGCCCAGGATTCGGAATTTGACCTCAGTTCCGCAACCATAAGAAAAGAAATGGCCGAGCTGGAAGAGATGGGTTATCTTACTCATCCCCACACATCGGCAGGGAGAACACCCACGGATAAAGGTTACAGATTCTATGTGGATAATGTAATAAAAGAGCAGATGGAAGTGAATATAGATGACAATAAAAGTGATATAACCTTTGATATGGCAATCGGAAAAGATATGGAAATAGAGATGGTCCTTCAAAGATCAGCGGAGATGCTTGCCAGATTTACAAACTACCTGTCGCTGGTTGTAGCTCCTACGATTCAGCAAAGCAGATTTAAACATATAGAACTTTTAAAATTCCATGGTGGAAATCTATTGATGGTTTTGATTACAGATACCGGCAGAGTGTATAAAAGAAACTCCGTCCTTACGGGCGAATATACTGAATTGGACCTGCAGGCAGCTGCGAATATTTTGAATGTTCAGCTCAGGGATAAAAATATTATCGACATAGATACGGAAGATGTGAGGATACGTAAGGGTGACTCATATCTGATATTGCTGGTAAATAAAATCATAGAACTTATAAAAGATTGCATTAAAGAAGACATTCAGCATAACAGGGTTTTCGTTCATGGTGCATCTGTAATTTTACAGCAGCCCGAATTCATAGACCTTAAAAAAATCCAGAATGTTTTAAAGGTTATAGAAAATGAATATCTGCTTTTGAAGTTATTATCGGATTTCTCACGCGATAAAGACTTTGTCGTAAAAATTGGCACTGAGCTATTCGAAGAAGGTACGGAGGATCTGAGTCTTATTGCATCAAAGTATAAGATTTTCGGCAATTCTACCGGAGCCATAGGTGTCCTTGGGCCAAAAAGAATGGATTATAGCAGAGTTATAAGAAATCTTAATCTTTTTCGGAAGAATCTTACCGGGATTTTCAATTCGGGAGTCTGAGTGCCGAATGGATGCTTCCCGATTCGGGCATGAAAGCGGCAACTGGAAAAAAACTTCAAAATAAGTTATTATTTCCGGGCTGCATCTCATAATCCCATGAATCTAATTTTATTTTATTTAAATTTTTGAGGTGAATTAAACAGTGGCAAATAAGAAAGATTATTATGAAGTGCTTGGACTGGAACGAAACTGTACTCTCTCTGAAATAAAGAGTGAATACAGAAAGCTTGCCCGCAAGTATCACCCTGATGTAAATGGCGGTAATCCTGAATCAGAGGAAAAGTTCAAGGAAATTTCCGAAGCATATGCAGTTCTGAGTAATGAAGGTAAAAGAAGACAGTATGACCAGTTTGGATTCAACAAGAATCTATTCGATGGTTTTGATTTCGGGAGCGTATTCTCTGAGTTTGGATTTGGAGATATTTTCGATAATATATTTGGATCGGGATTTGGCAGTGTTTTCTCCGGAGGGCGGAGAAACAGCCGGAGGAAACGGGGTTCGGATATTAGCACAGGGGTAAAGATCAGCTTCAAAGAGTCTGCATATGGAGTCAAGAAGACGATCGAATATAATGCCAATGATATCTGTGAAACATGCAAAGGAAAAGGCAGCACAGCTGAAGATGGAATTGTTACATGTAGAGAATGCGGCGGATCGGGCAGCGTAAGGATCGCAAGGCAGACATTCATTGGAAATATAATAACAACAGCGACCTGCAGCATATGCGGAGGTTCGGGAAAAATCGTAAAGGATCCGTGTAAAAATTGCAGAGGAAGAGGCTACCGGGCAGTAAAGAAAAAAGTGGAACTGGATATCCCCGGCGGGATACATGATGGGGACAGTCTGAGAATTTCCGGTAAAGGAAACTCTCCTGGCAGGGATTCAATAAACGGTGATCTTCTGGTGACCGTAAGGGTAACTCCTCATCCTACTCTCAAAAGATCCGGAGATGACGTAGTTTCCAATATCGGGATATCATTTGCCCAGGCTGCTCTTGGCTGCAAAATAGAGATTGAAACTCTTGACGGCAAAGAAGAGATAGTTATAAAACCGGGAACGCAGCCAAATGAAAAGATCATCCTCAAATCAAGCGGGATGGTTCAGCTTAATGGATACAGGAGAGGTAATCATATTATCAATATAGATGTAAGGATTCCCAAAAGACTTTCCAGGGAAGAAATAATACTTCTGAAGAAATATGCAGAAGGAAGAAAAGAAGTAATTGGATGAGTTACCCATACTTTTTCATAGATCCCCATAACATCGAAGGAAACAGAATAAGGATCGAAAGTGAAGATCGAAATCATCTTATAAACGTACTTAGAAGCAAAATCGGCGATACGGTTTATGTATCTGATGACGCTGACTACAGATATGAAACAGAGATTTCGGATATTAATAAAACCGAAGCGATACTGGTCATAAAAGATAAAATAAGGATTTTCAGGAAAACTCCCCGGATAATCCTGTTCCAGTGCGTACTTAAAAAAAACTCTATGGAACTTGTCATCCAAAAATCAACCGAAATAGGAGTTGACCGGATAATACCAGTTATAAGCGCAAGGGTGGTAACCGATAAAAAGGATATTTCCGGCAAGACCTCCCGATGGCAGAAAATTTCAGACGGAGCTTCAAAGCAGAGTAAGAGAGATTATAAGTGCGAAGTACTCCCCCCGGAAGATATCCATGATATCAGAATTACGGATTATGATTTATTTTATGTTCCCTATGAAGAAAGTACCGCCATCAATATAAATCTTGCAGAGGTTAAAAATGCTTCCAGCATCGGATATATGATCGGACCGGAAGGCGGCTTCGAAAATACTGAATTGGATTTTTTAAAGCAAAAAGGTGCCAGGGAAATAAAGTTCGGGAAGAATATCTATCGTTCCGAAACCGCAGCAATTTATTTTTTGTCTGTATTGGATTATTTGAGCGCTAATCAAAAATGAAGAAAATAAAATTTTCCATGGATACGCTCGGGTGCAAGGTCAACCTCAGTGAGTCGGATTTTATTGTAAAAGAACTCCAGAAAAGGGGGATGGAACACGTCCCATACTGCGAAGATCCCGATTTCTGCATAATCAATACCTGTACCGTGACCTCTCAGAGCGACAGAAAAGCCAGACAGATGATCAGAAGGATCAAATCTCAGAATAAAAACAGTAAAATAATAGTAACCGGTTGCTTTGTCGTTTTTAATAAAGGATTCCTGGAAGAAAATGGAATTGATTATGTGATTAAAAACAGCAGTAAATATAAAATACCGGATTTGATCGGGAAAATAGCGGTAAAAGAGAAAAGGCGGCGGGCAGTTATTGAAGAAAGATCCAATAAGGATGAACCGGATCTATGTGAATGCTCTTCTCTTGCCGGACAGATTCATTCAAGGCCTCTTGTAAAGATCCAGGATGGATGCGAACAAAATTGTTCATATTGCATAGTTCCAAAAGTCAGAGGCAAATATGCAAGTGTTCCTTATAGCGAAGTCCTGGATAAGATAAAAGATCTGCAGAAGAAGGGTTTCGAGGAAGTAGTCCTTACAGGTATCCATATCGGAAAGTATGGAACGGATTTTAAAAAAAATAATCGGGATGTTGGAGCAAAATCCGGGAAACTGGCAGATTTATTTGAAAAAATTATAAGAGACTCCAGCATAAAGAGAATAAGAATCAGCTCCATTGAAGTAGGCGAGATAGATAAAAGCCTGCTTGATGTTATAAAAGGAAATAATGGACGTTTTGCCCGGCACCTGCACATACCTCTTCAGAGCGGCAGCGACAGAGTCCTTGAATCTATGGGAAGGCCGTATACTGCGGAATATTATTTAAAGAAGATAAAAATGATTGGCAGGATCTTCCCCGGTATCGCACTTGCAACAGATGTAATGGTAGGATTTCCGGGTGAAAGCGAGGAAGATTTTTCAAAGACAGTGGAAATGATAAAGAAGATAGCCTTCAGTAAAATTCATACTTTCAAGTTTTCGAGGAGGGAGCATACCCCGGCTTACTGGATGGGGCATCAAATAGATGAGGATCTAAAAAGCAAAAGAAGCAGTATTATAAGGAATATCGGAGATGAGTTAAGGAGCGATTATCTCAGGCACAATATAGGGAAGGTTTTAAATGTCGTATGTGAGGATATGGAGACCGATAGCAATATGGCAAACGGTACTTCGGATAACTATATTAAAGTTTATTTCCAGATATATAAAAAAGACTTCCCTTTAATGAGAGGCAGAATAGTAAAAATTGCCATAGATTCAGGATATAGAGATGGCCTTAAAGGAACATTGAGCCTGAAATCTTGAAATATTTTTTGACATTGATTTATGGATTTGTAAATCCGCTGAAGTTGTAAAAATCAAAAAAAATAGTATAATCACCCATTTAGAATAAGATTGGTTGTAAAAAAGTATAAAAGAATTTTATAATCATATAATATTAAACTTATAAATCATTATTCTGTAAATGAAAAATTTTTAATTAAAATGGAAGATTGTCTTTTTTGTAAGATTATAAATAAAGAAATAAAAAGCGATATAGTATTTGAGAATGATTCTGTTTTGATATTTAAGGATATATCACCGCAGGCGCCTGTACATCTTCTGGCTGTTCCAAAAGAGCATATTGACTCGATTCTGGAAGTTGAGAAACTGGACTCCGGACTGTTAAAGGAACTGATAGATGCGGTGAGCAGGATTGCACTGGAAAATGAGCTGGATAAGGATGGATTCAGAATAGTCATAAATACGGGAATTGGCGCAGGGCAGAGTGTGAACCATCTGCATTTTCATATATTGGGGAAGAGAAAGCTTTCCTGGCCTCCTGGTTAAAATTTAATCATTCTTTATTCACCCTTTATATAGCTTCTGATTTTTTTAATAATTTTACGATATAATCTTTACAGGAGGGATTTTTGTCTCCGGTAAAACAAAAATTAAATATTGATTTTAACGGCGAGCACTCTATGGCAGAATTAATCGGCGATAGGGATGAACTTCTCCGCATGATTGAAAAGAAATATAATGTAGAGATTTTCGTACTGGGAAACAACCTGGAAATATCCGGGAAGAATAAAAACGTAAAAGAAGTCGCAAAACTTATAGAGGAACTGACATTACAGATAAACCTGGGTCAGAAGTTAAATTCTGAAAAAGTAGGTGATTCGATAAAGATCATGGAAGATAAATCAGGATTAAAACCACATGAGGTATTCAAGGACAGTATCGTGGTGAACAGTGGGAAAAAAATCAAGCCCCGCACACCGGGGCAAAAAAAATATGTTGAAGCTATTAAAGAAAATACAATAGTTTTTACTATAGGTCCGGCAGGTACGGGTAAGACTTACCTTGCTCTGGCACTGGCAGTCGAAGCTTTAAGGGAGGATAAAGTAGGACGGATAATTCTAATAAAGCCGGTGGTTGAAGCGGGTGAAAAGCTGGGATTTCTGCCGGGAGATATATATGATAAGGTCAACCCATATCTAAGACCTTTATACGATGCTTTATATGAAATGCTGGACGTTGAAAAGTTTCAGCAGTATAAGGATATGGGGATAATTGAAGTGGTACCGCTGGCCTATATGAGAGGAAGGACCCTGAATGATTCCTTTATTATTCTCGACGAGGCTCAGAATACATCCCCTGAACAAATGAAGATGTTTCTTACAAGACTTGGATTTGGATCCAAGATAGTAGTTACTGGCGATATTACCCAGATAGATTTGCCGCACGATAAAGAATCGGGTCTTGTCATAGTAGAAAAAATATTAAGGGGCATACAGGGGATTGATTTTGTCTATCTTAGTTCAAAAGATGTGGTCAGACACGAACTGGTACAGAGAATAGTCGATGCCTATAGGATCTATGGAGAAAAAATAAAGAAATAGTTTTATAGTTAATCAATGAGAGATTTAAATGATAGCCAGAAATAAACATAATAAAGAATTATCAAAAACTGGAAAAAGCAAGCTGGAAAAGACCCGCGATTTTATCAGTAAATATTTTTCATTCAGAAGTAAATTCGCGCAGAGGATGTATATATTTATTTTGACTCTCGGTCTGGTAACGGCTGCTCTTACATATAATTATGCTCCTAATATGGGTATAGAACTGGGACAGCCAAGTCCAAGAACTATTAAGGCAAACCGGGGCATAGAATTTGAGGATGTTATTCAGACAGAAGAAGACAGAAATATAAATGAGGCAGAAGTAGAAGATGTATATGTTTATGATATATCTGTTTTAAATGGCGAAAGAGGATCTTTATATCAGATCAGGTATTTTTATCTTCTGACCGGGATAGTCCAGAAAAAAGATGATAAATCTTTTGAAGAAAAAGTTGATTATATGACCAATCTTCTGAGCGGCCAGTATACTGAATCAATTATTTCCATGGCTTTAAATCTCTCAGTTGACGATCTTAATTTTCTTCTGGTGAAAACCCAGGATATAGCGAGAGAGATAATGAAAGAGGAAATAAAGCCGACCGAACTGGATTTTGCCAGAAGCGAAGGCGTCAGGCTTATCGAAGCAGATACTGAAATTAAGCCCGAACTCATTCCCATAATATCAAGTGTACTGGAAAATAATATCCAGCCTACGGCATTATTCGATCCTGCTGCCACAGAAATAGAAAGGGAAAAGGCAAGATTAAATACCACACCGCATATGGTGTCCATACTCGAAGGCCAGACTATTGTTTTCGAGGGGGAAATTGTAGGCGATGCCGATATTCTTATATTGACCAGATTGGGTTTATTACAGACAGGTTTTAACTGGAAGAGACTTCTGTATGTGTTTTTTATGTCTTGTATAACCATCCTACTGTTTGGATTTTATATTCAAAAGTTTAATCCCGGTATTTTTAATAATTCAAAGAAATTGGTAATAAATTCAATGCTGGTTGTAATATTTACATTGCTCGTTAAAGCATTTACCATACTTTCATCCATCCATTTGAATTTGTGGAATTATTTATTTCCCGTAATGGCCGCATCTCTTATCTGCACCATTTTATTCGATGCACGCATGGCGATGATGCTTACCTTATGCCTTGGAATATTTGTCGGTATTGCGACTGATTTTAATTTCAGCCTGGTTACTGCCTATACACTTGGAGGTATCTTCTCTACATATATGGTATCAAAAGTTTCCCAGCGGTCAGCGGTGATGAGGGCAGGTTTCATAAGTTCGCTTGTCCTTTCCTTTTTGTTTCTTACTGTTAACCTCATCGGTGGGGAATTGGGGACGATCACTCTCTACACCGTACTTGGAGTGGTAAATGGCATTATCTGTGCAATTATTGCAATAGGTTTTCTTCCATTTATCGAATCCACTTTCAATGTTACGACAGCAATGGGGCTGCTTGAGCTTTCCAATACGGACCAGCCGTTGCTTAAGGAACTCCTCATATCCGCACCCGGTACCTATAATCATAGTATCCTGGTGGGTCATCTTGCCGAAAGTGCGGCAAAATCCATAGGAGCCGATTCACTGCTGGTAAAAGTTGCGGCTCTGTATCATGATCTTGGTAAAATGAAAAGACCTGAGTACTTTTATGAAAATCAGGTGAATATCGAGAATGTTCATGACCGTTTGAATCCCTCTATGAGCAGACATATAATATCGAATCATATAAAAGATGGCATGGAAATGGCAGTGAAGAATAAGATTCCACGAAAAGTTTTAAATATTATCTCGCAGCATCACGGAAACTCGATAATAACCTATTTTTATGAGAAGCAAAAGGACAGAGAGATAAACGGTAATGGGATCTCTAATGGTCTTAAGGAGCATTTCCGTTATCCGGCAAAGAAACCGCAGAGCAAAGAGTCTGCAATTCTTATGCTGGCGGATTCATGTGAAGCTGCTGTAAGATCTATTGGCAGAGTTACCCCAAAAAAAATAAAACAAATGGTAAATGACATATTCGAAGATAAGATAAAGGACGGACAGCTTAACGAGACCAGCATAACTTTAAAAGAAATAAATACTGTCAGGGACACACTGGTTGACGGACTGATATCAATTTATCATTCAAGACTTTCATATGATGAACCTGGTCCGAAGACCAGAGAGGACCTGGAAGAAAAACTGGAGGAAAAGTGGAAGTCACATTGATTGATAATCAGGATAAGGTTAAATTGGATCCGGATCTGACAAAGGAAGTTGCCGCATATATTTCAGATAAGTTCGACAGAGACTCCAAAAGCCAGCTCAATATTATATTCCTGGATGGCAAAGAAATAAGAAAACTAAATAAAAAATATCGTAATATCGACAGTGAAACCGATGTTCTTTCATTTTCATATATTTCCGATAGAGATGAACTAAATCCGGGAGATGATTCTTATACTATAGGGGAGGTATTTATTTGTCCGGAAGTCGCATGGTCCAACATTAAAGATCAGGATAAGAATTGGAACCTCAATCTGGAAATAGTTTTACTGATGATACATGGTATACTGCATATATATGATTATGACCACCTTGAGGAAAAGGGCAAAGTTGACATGGAAGGCATTCAGAATAGCCTGATATCCGATATAAGAAGAACCTTTAACCTCTGAGTCTTTTTTTATTTCATATACAGAAGCCGCAATTATTGCAATCATGTCATAATATTTTTCGATTTGTCTATTGACAAATACTGTAGAATTGATAATAGACATATTTTTTTTTATATTTTAGCATTCAATATTAGTTACCAGTATGAATGAAATAATCATCCGGGATATAAGAAGCGTGGATCACAAATTAGTCAGGATGATTGAAAAACTCGAAAGAAGAAATCTGGGTAGGGAAGCTTCGATAAACCAGTGGCTGATACCGGTAATAATCAGATACGGAAAGTTCATTGTGGCGCAAAAAGATGGAGATGATCCTGATATTGTGGGTGTATGCGAACTTATAAGAAGCTACAAAAGCGAAACCTGCGCTTTTGTGCATTCTTTTTATATAGATAAGGCATACAGAAGAAAAGGAATCGGTAAAAAACTTCTGGAGGAAGTAATTTCTAATTTAAAGAAGGACGGTTTTAAAGAAATAGAATTGACCGTAGATCCTCGTAATAAAGCAGCCAACCATCTTTATAAAAAATTTGGTTTTGAAAGAATAGACTTCAGGAAAAATGAGTACGGCAGGGGGATAAACAGGGATTTGATGAAGTTGGAGCTATAATGGAAAAAAGCAATTTTAAGTCCGGTTTTGTGGGCCTGATTGGAAGAACAAACGCAGGAAAGTCTACTCTGGTCAATAAAATTTTGGACCGGAAGGTAGTTATTACTTCCGGCAAGATACAGACAACAAGAAATAGGATTAATTGTATTTTAAATACTAAGGACTCACAGGTTATTTTTATTGATTGTCCGGGTTTTTTCAAACCAAAGGGCCTGTTTGGAGAAAGGTTGAGTAATACTGTTTTGTCAGTGCTGGATGATTCCGATTTAATTGTCGTTATTGTAGATGCAGCTGCCGGGATCGGAAGCGGAGACCTTTATATTTTAAATCGAGTCAGGGAGAGGCGCAAACCCGGGTTTTTACTGTTGAATAAAATAGATCTTATCTCAAAAGACAGGGTAGAAAGAGAAAAAGAAAAGCTTAATGGTCTTGATTATTTTGATTATGTGGGTGAGATTTCGGCAAAGACCGGGGAAAATGTTAACGGATTTTTAAAAAATCTAATCGGAAAACTGCCGGAAGGGCCCAGATATTTTGAAGAGGATATGGTCACTGATCAGCCAATAGGGAAAACAATTTCGGAGGTAGTGAGAGAAAAATTGTTTGAAAACCTGTCCCAGGAACTTCCTTACAGCATAAATGTCGAAATGGAGAGATTTGAAGAAACCACGACTGCAAATGGCAGGAAGCTTATTATCATAGGATGCAGTATCTATACCGAAAGAGTGTCTCAAAAGGCTATGATTATCGGTAAATCGGGGAATATGCTTAAAACGATCGGAAGCCGGGCCAGACTGGAACTTGAAGATTTATTAAAAAGTAAAGTTTTTCTGGAATTGTGGGTCAAAGTCGAGAAAAATTGGACCAAAAGCGAATCCATGCTCAATAGATTCGGTTACTAACGGGAAAAGTTACTGTTTAGAAATATTATTAGTTTATATAATTAAAGGCAGGAGGTCAAAACGTTAACTAAAGAACAATTAGCTAAAACCATCGATCAGACATTGCTAAATCCGATCGCAACTTCAAAAGACATAGAACAATTGTGTATTAACGCCAAAAAGTATCATTTTGCTGCGGTATGCATCAATCCCACTTTCATAGCCCAGGCAAAAAAAATACTTAATGGCAGCGATGTAAAAGTCTGTTCCGTGGTAGGTTATCCGCTGGGAGCAAATACTGTAGAAACCAAAGTCTTCGAATCAAGAGATAATGTGAAGAAGGGTGCAGACGAGCTGGATATGGTAATAAATCTTGGTGCTGTAAAGGGAGGAAATTACGAGTATGTGGAAAGGGAGATAAAAATTGTAGTCAA
The DNA here is from genome assembly GCA_028717265.1 of Actinomycetota bacterium. Classification (GTDB taxonomy): domain Bacteria; phylum Actinomycetota; class Humimicrobiia; order Humimicrobiales; family Humimicrobiaceae; genus Hydromicrobium. The sequence goes on along the minus strand of JAQUOE010000012.1, from coordinate 10,256 downwards.
TGTGATAAGGCGCGAACAGATTGCTGAATATAATCGTCATATAAATATTAAAATCATAATAGAAACCGCAATTTTGACAAGAGATGAAATAAAAAAGGTCTGCGCAATTATCGAGAGGTCAGGGGCGGATTTCGTAAAAACGTCTACAGGTTTTGGTGTAAAAGGTGTGGAACTGGATGATATCAGATTGATAAGAGAAGTCGTCACAAGAAATATAGGAGTCAAGGCTTCAGGCGGAATAAGGACCTTTGGGGATGCGCAGGCGCTCATAGATGCCGGTGCGACAAGACTGGGGACAAGCAGCGGAATAAATATAATCAAAGAATACGGTGCTATTTTTGATAAATAAGAAATGCCATCTTATAAAGCCAAAGCTATTATTTTAAAATCCTATAAGCTGGGAGAATCGGATAAAATAATCAAAATGTACTCCTCCGAAGGGGATATAATAAGCGCGGTGGCGAAGGGATCCAGAAAGGTGCGCAGCAGATTCGGGGGAAGGCTTGAACTGTTTAACCTGGTTGATCTGGAACTAACCACCGGCAGAAATCTTGATGTCATAAATCAAGTCGAAATAATAAAAAGTTTCAAAAATATTGCCTCCGATTTTTATAAATTCGTTTTCTGCGAAATAATAAGTAAAATCATCTTAAAGACACAGGTTCCCGGAGGGGACCAATCTCCGCTTCTTTTTAAATTGATCCATGTCTCATTCAATGAAATCAACAATACTGATCCGGAGGACGTTGAGTCTCTAAAGAAAATAATGTGTTTTTTCGAAATTAAGTTTTTAAGGATCACTGGATATACGCCACTACTTGAAAGCTGCAGCAAATGCAGCCGGCCGTTAAAAGATCCGTATTCTTTCCATGAAAATAAAGTTTGTTTTTCGGTAAGGCATGGCGGGATCCTCTGCTATAAATGTGCGGATTCTTCCGCAGACAGAGATATTCTAAGTGCATCTGACTACAGGTTTTTATTTGATTTGTTTAATTTAAAATTGGAAGATTTCAGGGACATGGAAGTAAATCCCGGCAGTCTCAAAAGAGTGTATAAACTGATAGAAGATTATATAATCTATCATACCGAATGCAACGTAAATAGCTTTAAATATTTTAAAAAAATAGGGATATAAGTTAGAATAAGAAACTATGAATTTTCAGGATATAATTTTTAATCTTCAGAAATACTGGGCAAAAAACAACTGTATTATCAAACAGCCGATGGATCTGGAAAAAGGTGCCGGAACATTCAACCCGGATACGTTCCTGCGATGCCTGGGTCCTGAGCCCTGGAATGTCGCTTATGTCGAACCAAGCAGAAGACCAACTGACGGAAGATATGGACAGAATCCCTTCAGGACTCAATTTTATTATCAGTTTCAGGTGCTATTAAAGCCTTCACCGGCTGATGTAATAAATCTATATCTGGGCTCCCTGAAAAATCTTGGTATCGATTTGAAATCACATGATATACGTTTTGTCGAAGATGACTGGCAGTCTCCGACCATAGGAGCCGCCGGCCTGGGATGGGAAGTATGGGCCGATGGAATGGAAGTTACTCAATTTACTTATTTCCAACAAATGGGTGGTTTTCCGCTTAAACCAGTATCGGCAGAAATAACTTATGGCCTGGAGCGGATAGCCATGTATCTGCAGGATAAGGATAGTTTCTGGGATCTCAGCTGGTCCGATAATATAAGTTATGGAGACTTGCATCTTGAATCTGAAAAACAATGGTCCGTCTATAATTTTGAAGTGGCCAGCATAGATATGCTCCTGGACCTGTTTGAAAAATATGAAAAGGAATTCCGGAAGGTCATGAAGAAAGGACTGGTTTTTGTGGGGTGTGAATATGTACTTAAATGTTCACATATCTTTAATTTACTGGATGCAAGGGAAGCTATAAGCGTAGCGGAGAGGACCTATTATATTTCCAGGGTAAGGGATCTCGCCAGGGTCCTGTGCTCCGCTTATCTTAAACAGAGGGAAAAGATGGGTTATCCGCTGCTAAAAAAGGATAAAAAATAATTATGGGAAAAGATTTACTTTTTGAAATCGGAACAGAGGAATTACCCCCTTCATGTATGGAAGAAGGCGTAACCGGTCTCAGGAAAGTCCTTGAAAATAAACTGAGTGAAAGCAGATTGGAATTCAGGGATATCCTGACCTACGTTTCACCAAGAAGATTCACTGCTATCGTGAAGGGATTGGGAGAAATCCAAAAATCGAAAGAAGAAATAGTGACGGGTCCTCCGGCAGGAATCGCATTTGATAAAAATGGCAGACCAACAAAAGCAGCGGAAGGTTTTGCCAGGAGCTTAAATCTTAGAGTAAGCGATCTTGAAGAAATTGAAATTAAGGGTAAAGGTTTATATCTTGGCAAGAGGATTACGGAAGAAGGAAAAAAGACAAAGGATCTGCTGGGAGATATTCTAAAGGACTCCCTGCTTTCTATGAGTTTCAGTAAACAAATGACCTGGTCGGATTACGATATGAAATTCGTTCGTCCGATAAGATGGATACTTGCGCTATATAACAATGAAATAATCAGGTTTAATATTATAAATTTAACTTCGGGAAATGTCACTTTCGGACATCGCACACTGGGTCCCGGGGCTATGATCATTAAGAATACCGGGGACTATTTTAAATTTCTTAAAAGCAAGGGAGCCGTGATAGTCGATTCCTCAAAAAGGAGGGAACTTATATTAAGACAAATAAACAAATTGGAAGAAAAATTATGGAAGGGTAGATATAAGGTGGTCCTGAATGAGGATCTGCTTAAAGATATTGTAAACCTTGTGGAAATACCTAATACCATTACGGGGAATTTCCCCCGGGAATTTCTATATATGCCAAAAGAATTGCTGATAGAAGCAATACAGCACCACCAGAAATATTTTGCTGTTCTGGATAAATCAGGCAATGTCAGTACCAGATTCATAATCGTGCAGAATGGAATTAAGGATACAGGCGGAGTAAAGAAGGGAAATGAAAGGGTACTCAAGGCAAGACTTAAGGATGCTGCTTTTTTTTATGAAGAAGACAGAAAACATGACTTTGGCCACTGGACAGAAAAATTAAATGAAGTGATTTTCTTTTCCGGTCTTGGCAGTATGTACGATAAAGCCGTAAGGCTTAAAAAATTAAGTATATATTTAGCGGACTTACTATATGGCAGCAGTCTTAAAGGTAAGCAGGATATATCCCCGGATCTTGTATCGGCAAGTTTGCTGTGTAAATGCGACCTTGTAACAAGTATGGTAGTGGAGTTCCCGGCACTGCAGGGAATAGTCGGCCGTCAATATGCAAGGGAAAAGGGTGAAAAATCCGCAGTGGCAGACGCGATTTTCGAGCACTACCTTCCAAGATTTGCAGGTGATATTCTCCCATCAGCGGATGTCGGATTGATACTATCAATCGCCGATAAAATTGATACAATAACCGGAATGTTCATTGCAGGAGAAATACCTTCCGGTTCCGCAGATCCCTTTGCACTGCGAAGAAAAGCTTCGGGTATCGTGCTATCGGTACTTAAAGGCAAATATGATTTTGAATTGGCCGGTTTGATAGATTGCAACATTAAATTGTATTTTGAGTCTTTTAATCCAAAAGACATAGATGGTTCTAAGATCGCCAGCGAAGTCAGGGATTTCATTATTGCGAGATTGCGGTTTTTATTGGAGAAAAAGGGAAAGAGACCGGATATCCTGGATGCTGTCCTTGAATCAGGGTGCGGATCCATTATGGATATTTATTTGAGATATGCGGCAATTGAAGAATTTATTATAAATAAGGATATCAAAAGAATTTATTTTCCTATGACGAGATGCAGAAACATCATTGGGAAAAAAGAGTTCGGGGAAGTCAAGAAGGAACTGCTGGCGGAAGAGTATGAGAAAAAATTATTTTCATCTATCGAAGAAAAGAAGTCTAAAATAAAGAACCTCGTGGTTAAAAAGGAGTTTACCTCGGTTCTAACCGAGCTCGATAAGCTGGGAACGGTAATAGATCAATTTTTTGATAAAGTACTGGTAATGGATAAAGATGAGAAAATAAAGACCAACAGGATCAATCTGATTAAAAAAGCAGTCGATCTATACATGATGATTGCAGATTTCTCTAAATTGGTTGTAGATAGAAATTAAAGGAACGGGAGAATCTTTTTAGTCATTCTGCTCTTATTTTTTTTTCAATTTTCTGATATCATAATGCGGTTTGTTTTTTTATAATCGAAGGAATAATTAGCAATAATTAGCAATTTTATAATTGAGGGAAGGATTTGATACAAAATGGTTTCTAAGAAATATGTTTATTTTTTTGGTGAAGGCAGCAAGGATATGAGAGAACTTCTGGGAGGTAAAGGCGCAAATCTGTCAGAGATGACCAACATAGGTTTGCCGGTACCTTTTGGTTTTACTATAACTACGGAAGTTTGCAATCTTTTTTATGAACTTGGCAAGAAATATCCCGAAGGTCTGGATGAACAGATAGAAGAAAATCTAAAAAAATTGGAAGAAAAGATGGGTATGAATTTTGGAGATGAAGAAGATCCGCTCCTTGTTTCAGTAAGATCCGGAGCCGCCTTTTCAATGCCGGGGATGATGGATACGGTTCTAAACCTTGGTCTGAATGATAAAACCGTCATGGCGCTGATCAAAAAAACCAATAATGAAAGATTTGGCTGGGATTCTTACAGAAGATTCGTCCAGATGTTTGGAAATGTGGTAATGGATGTGGAACACGATAAATTCGAGGAGGCGATTCAGGCCATAAAAGATAGAAAAAATGTGAAATTTGATACCGAACTGACCGCAGAAGACCTCAAGGGACTCGTAGAAGATTATAAAAAAATAATAAGAGAAGCCAAAGGTAAGGATTTCCCTCAGGATCCGAGAGAGCAGTTACGAATGTCAATCGACGCGGTATTCGGATCGTGGAACAATAAAAGGGCGATATCTTACAGGAATCTTAATGATATTCCCCATGATATCGGTACTGCGGCAAATGTTCAGGCCATGGTTTTCGGGAACATGGGGGAAAATTCAGGAACGGGCGTAGCCTTTACCAGAAATCCGTCAACCGGTGAAGATAAATTTTATGGTGAGTATCTGATAAACGCGCAGGGCGAAGACGTGGTTGCGGGAATCAGAACCCCGCAGCATATTTCCAAATTACAGGAAGAAATGCCCGAAATATATAAAGAACTAACTGATATAAGAAAAAAATTGGAAGAGCATTATAAAGATATGCAGGATCTGGAATTTACTATCCAGGATAGAAAACTGTACATGCTTCAGACAAGAACCGGTAAAAGGACGGCAGCTGCAGCACTCCAGATCGCTGTCGACATGAACGAACAGGGATATATAGATAAAAAAACTGCGGTAACCAGAGTGGAACCGCAAATGCTGGATCAGCTTCTGCATAAGCAGCTTGATAAGAAAGCCAAAGAAAATGCGGAGTTACTTACAAAAGGACTTCCTGCATCTCCTGGTGCTGCGCTGGGCAGGGTAGTTTTCGATGCGGATATGGCTGTAAAAGAGGCGAAGAATGGAAATGTGATCCTTGTAAGAACGGAAACATCTCCCGAAGATATTCAGGGCATGGCGGTAGCACAGGGGATTTTAACTGCAAGGGGAGGAATGACCTCACATGCCGCCGTTGTGGCGCGTGGTATGGGTAAGTGCTGCGTGGCTGGTGCGGAAGATATCAAAGTATTCGAGAGTAAAGAATATTTTGAGGTAAAAGATAAAAGAATAAACAAAGGCGATTGGATCACCCTGGATGGTTCAACCGGAGAGGTTTTCAAGGGTAAAATTCCGGTAGTGGATCCTGAAATGGGGAAAGATTTCAAAAAATTCATGAGCATAGTCGATGATTTTAAGAAGATAGGGGTAAGAACAAATGCCGATACTCCCAATGATGCCATGGTTGCTCTGGAATTTGGTGCCGAAGGGATCGGACTCTGTAGAACGGAGCACATGTTCTTTGAAGCGGATAGAATAAAAGCTATGAGAAAGATGATAGTAGCCGGAAGCAGGGAAGAAAGAGAGAAAGCTCTCGCAGGACTTCTTCCTTTCCAGAAAAAAGATTTTATGGAAATATTTAAAGTGATGAATGACCTGCCGGTGACCATAAGGCTCCTGGACCCGCCTTTACATGAATTTTTACCTACCGCAGATGAAGATGTGAAGGAAATAGCCGGGGAACTGGGCCTGGAATTCGATGAACTGAAGGCAACCATTAATTCTCTCCATGAAATGAATCCGATGCTGGGACACAGGGGATGCAGGTTATCGATTACATATCCTGAAATTCTTGAAATGCAGGTAAGAGCTATATTTGAGGCAACCGTCGAACTTACCAGGCAGGGATATAAGGTCAAACCCGAAGTAATGGTTCCACTGGTTGGAATCGTAAAGGAATTCAAGATCTTGAAGGACCAAATCGTTAAAGTTGCAGATGAGATAATGAAAAAAGAAAACCTGAAGTTTGACTATAAGGTAGGAACGATGATAGAAATTCCAAGAGCATGTGTTATAGCGGATGAAATAGCAGCAGAAGCTGAATTTTTCAGCTTTGGAACAAACGATTTGACCCAGATGACTTTTGGATTTTCGAGAGATGATGCCGGTAAATTTCTTCCTGAATATATAGAAAAAGGAATCCTGGAAAAAGATCCTTTTGCCACAATAGACATAAAAGGCGTCGGCCGGTTAATAAAGATGGGATTGGAAAAAGGCAGAAAAACCAGGGAAAATCTAAAGATCGGTATCTGCGGGGAACACGGCGGCGATCCCGATTCAGTCGAATTTTGCCATATGATAGGAATGGATTACGTAAGCTGTTCGCCATACAGGGTTCCGATTGCGAGACTTGCCGCGGCACATGCAGCGATAAAGGAAGATAAAAAATATAAAGAAGTTTTCCTGGATGTTTAATTTAACCCCTCTAATAAATAATATATTAGTGGTAAAATAAATACAGTTTCTTTTGTATTTATAAAGTGATAGCAGTTTGATTTTTCCGAAAAGATTTTACCGGATATATTATTATTGCCATATTTCGATTCTTAAGGGAAATGGGGAAAAGTCTAAAAGAGGGCGAAGTAGAAGAATTAAAATCCAAAACGGATATTTATGGCATTGTCTCAGGCTATGTAAAGCTTAAGAAAACCGGCAGGAATTATACCGGGCTCTGTCCTTTCCACAAAGAGAAAACTCCATCTTTTACGGTCGATACATCAAAACAGCTTTATCACTGTTTCGGATGTGGAGAAGGCGGCGATGTAATCAATTTTGTAGAGAAGATTGAAAATATGGAGTTTGTGGAAGCTGTCGAATTCCTGGCAAAGAAGATCGGGTATACTTTAAAGTATAATTATAGCGGTTTTTCGAAAGAATTATCTAAATCGAAAGACAGGCTGATAGAATTAAACGAACAGGCCAAAAAATATTTCAATTTCATACTTTTTAAAAGCAAAAAGGGCCTGCCTTCGCTGAATTATTTAAAGAGCAGAGGTTTTACAGAGGATACTTTAAATGAATTCGAATTAGGGTACAGTCCGGACAGCTGGAATGACTTCTCGGACTTTGCCAGAAAAAGAGGATACAAGCAGGAGGAACTGGTAAAGTGCGGTCTTGCGATTGAGAGCAAAAAGGGCGCAGGTAAAATATATGACCGCTTCAGAGGAAGAATCATGTTCCCGATTCAGGATATAGTGGGGAAAACGATAGGTTTCGGCGGGAGGATCATCCAGCAGGGCAGTAAAACCAGCAAAGAGAAAGCCAGGTATATAAATACTCCTGAGACAAGGCTTTATTCCAAGGGTAAAAATATATACAGAATATTCCAGGCTAAAAATAAAATCGTAGAGAAGGATGAAGTTCTTATAGTGGAAGGATACACTGATGTAATGGCCCTGCATCAGTCAGGAATAAAAAACGCTGTAGCCAGCCTTGGTACCGCACTTACACCGGACCAGATAAAGGTGCTGGGAAGGTTTACAAAAAATATCGTTCTGGTTTTCGATAGCGATACAGCCGGTATGAATGCTTCTCTCAAAGGGATAGAAAGATTAAGAGAGTATAATGAAAAACTGGATCTGTATTATGAGAATAATCTGAATATCAGGGTATCAGTACTGGAAGAAGGTTATGATCCTGCCGATTATATATTTAAAAGAGGCAGAGAAGATTTTATAAAAAGAATCGAGGATTCGCCAACCATTATCGATTTTACGATCGATGCAATCATTAAAAGGTATGATATAGGCGACCTGGCGGGTAAACTTAAGGCCAGCGATCATCTTATAAGATTCATATCCACTCTCTCTTCAGGCATTATTCAGGAGGAGTGCATAAAGAGAGTGGCTCAGAAATTGAATCTTAAGGAAAGCCTGCTCATGGAAGAAATGTTAAAAAGGCAATTCGACAACAGAAATAAAATCATGAATAAAGGCAGAGATAAGAATACCGGGAGGAAAGAACAAGGAGACGAAAATATTGTTCCTTTAAAAAGAATAGAAGTCGAAGCGTTAAAACTGATAATAAATGGACCGGGAAACAAGATCGATGAATTCCTGGATCTGGGACCGGATTATTTTAGATTCGAGGATACGAGACAGCTATATCTTATAATAAGAAATGAGGTTGCGAGGGCGAAAGAAGATAATAAAAGGATAAACTTTCCAATAAAAATTACGTCTGGAACGGTAGAAAACGAGGATGTGAGAAAACTATATAATAATATTTTATTTAGCGAACCGCATTATACAGGTCAGAATATAGATCTTGTAATCAGTGAGATAATCAATAATTTAAAGCAGGTCCGTATTTCAGAAGAAATTGAGGATATCAGAAAAAAAATGATGGAATATGAAAAAAATGAGAATACCGGTGTCAGGAAAAAAGACTATACAGCGAGTGAATATAATGAGCTTTACCAGAGATTAATAGAGCTGGAAAGAGAAAAAATGAATTTGAAAATAATTTAAGTTTTGAGGTGAAATTTATATGAAAAGAGGATCAGAGTTTAAGCTGGAAGAAGTGAAAATGTTGATAAATAAGGGTAAGACCGATGGCATTTTGACTACCGAAGAGATTGCCGAAACTCTTTCGGATATAGAGCTGTCCAAAGACCAGATTGAAAATATCTATGATGTAATCCAGAATCTTGGTATAGAGATCGTAAATGAGGAAGATGAAGATATTGACAGCGGAAGCCCGCGCAAGAAGAATGAAGAGGAAATTTTCAGCAGAAAACTGGATTTGACCATAAAATCTCCTACAAATGACCCGGTCAGGATGTACCTTAAGGAAATCGGTAAAGTAAGACTTTTAACTGCTTTCGAAGAGGTTCAACTTGCCAAAAAGATAGAGCTTGGTGATCCGGAGGCCAAGAGAATGCTGGTTGAGGCCAATTTAAGACTTGTCGTAAGCATTGCTAAAAAATATGTGGGAAGAGGAATGTTGTTTTTGGATCTGATACAGGAAGGTAACCTGGGTCTTATAAGGGCGGTTGAAAAATTCGATTATAAAAAAGGTTACAAATTCTCTACGTACGCCACCTGGTGGATCAGACAGGCTATAACGAGAGCCATTGCCGATCAGGCAAGGACCATAAGGATCCCGGTTCATATGGTAGAAACAATAAACAAATTAATAAGAATACAGAGGCAGCTTCTGCAAAAATTGGGCAGGGAACCTTCTCCGGAAGAGATTGCAAGAAAAATGAAGTTTTCTCCTGAGAAAGTAAGGGAAATAATGAAAATCTCTCAGGAACCGGTATCTCTCGAAACTCCTATAGGGGAGGAAGAGGACAGCCATCTCGGAGATTTCATAGAGGATTCCGAAGTGGAAGCGCCTTCCGACGCGGCTTCTTTTACTATGCTTCAGGAACAGCTTCAGGAAGTCCTGAATACGTTAAATGACAGGGAAAGAAAAGTGATCCAGTTAAGATTCGGACTGCAGGATGGTCATCCAAGGACCCTCGAAGAAGTCGGCAGGGAATTCGGGGTCACAAGGGAGAGGATCCGACAGATAGAATCGAAAACCCTTGGAAAATTAAGACATCCGAACAGAAGCGGAGTTTTGAGAGATTTCCTCGAGCACTAGCCAGATTTCTATTGAAATAAACTTCTTATATACTATAATAGCATAACGTTATCATTCCTAATCCCCGATAGCTCAATGGTAGAGCATTCGGCTGTTAACCGAAGGGTTGTAGGTTCGAGTCCTACTCGGGGAGCCA
>JAQUOE010000011.1:9975-44545 GCA_028717265.1 Actinomycetota bacterium | reverse complement strand
GATTAAAAAGTAATGGGTTAGAAATAAGAATAAAAAGAGTCCTTAGAATAAATTCGCTCAAAACTTTCTTATACTCTTGTTCAATATTTTCTTTATTTAAATTTATTTGATCCTTGAAAAGGAACTTAATAATTTTAATATAATAATTTTTATTTAGGTCTCCATGGCCTCCTTCTAAAACCTCTTTAAATTTTTTGAACTCAAAATTTTCTGTACCTTTAATATCTTCAATTATCTTATTTATTATATCTAAATAATATCGTGCTATTATTTCCTTGTTGGCATTTAAAATATCTTTGATGTTGTTTGTTACTTTGGAAAAAGTATTTTTAATAATATTTTTATATAATCGATCATCTAGTTTTTTAGGTTTATGCTCGTTAAAATAGATTAAAGATTTTAAGTAGTATCTTAAGTAAATCTCTAATATTGTATTGTCTTCAAAATTATTACTTATAAAATTTAATATATTGTTAGGATTAAAAATGTTCCTATATAGGCAAATTATTTTTTGCAAGTTTTTAATTATAGTTTCTTTTTTCTTATATTTTTTAAATATAATTGGAGGATTTTTCTTTTTATTTTTAATTAATAATTTTTTTGATTTTTTACTAATAGCTGAATCATAAAAATTAATAAAATTCTTATTTATTTTCTCATCTGCTTTTTTCAATAAATCTATATATAAGTTGAGTAATTTACTTCCTTCATAACCTTTTCTAAAACTTGGTATAGTTTCATCGATTACAAAAATTAAAGTCAAAATATCATCATCAAATAACAATAATTCAAAATTATTTGTATAATTCTCCCACTTATAAATTATTTTTATTTTGTCTGAATTTGAATTTGCTTTATTAACCATGTTAAAAATTATATTACAATAAAATCAAAATATAAAAATTTTAAGGGATTAAAGACTCGTCCTGCATGAAACAGATATTAAGTTAAATAGAAAAATGACTTGCATCCAGTAATACCTTTTAGTAGAATAGCCTTAGACTACTTAGTGCCTCGGAGTCCCGCCTTAGAACTTTTCTAAGGGATTTTTCAGAACTTTAACTTAATTATTACATTCTTTCGTTTGCAAATTTCCGCTGTATTGTGAGGTTGCCTGATTTTCATTTTCCTGGACTAGATTAAATTAGCAAATGGCCAAGAGGGGCAGCAAGGTGAACTTTTTATATAAATGTGTTTCAAAGCTTATATTGCGATTCAAGCTAACCATAGAAAGTTTACATGTCTTGTCTTGGCTTACGGGTCTATCATATCCTGTGCTATCAGTTGTTCTTTTATTTTATTGTATTTTTTTAATGTCTCCATCCTAATAGCTATTAAATTCATATCCTTTATTTCAGCAAATTTTATAGTTTTATCTGCTATGTAGGGATTTACTCTATCCTCATCTATAATCTCAGTATGTCCGTAAGCTTGTACAGAGTATTTCCCAAAAGCCATAGATGTTAATACATAACTTATTTTTTCTTTTCCTCTATATCTATAACCCTCCGGTACATTTAATTTCTTCAAAAAAAGTACATATTCCCTGGCTTTATGCATAAATATATACCCATCATAGGACTCATAAAGCTCAGCTTTGCCAAATTGGATGTTACAGGGTTCATAAATATAAAGGTTATCACTGGCTGTTATATCTTTCCCTTTATATACATCCAGTACTTTCACCTTGGAAAGTATGGTTCTTGCAAAAAGCACTTTTCTATCATCTGTTGGTATTACCTTAACAATTAAATCGGATTTATCTTGCAATTCAGAAAAACTATTTATGTCTTCCTGCCCGTATTGTTCCCCGAGTGTGCTCAAAAATGGATCTTCCGGGAAAAGCGAAATGGGTTCAAGTTCCACATCAAAACTATCAATGTTTTCTACCGCCTTATTAAAATCTGTATCATCATAATAAGACTGCCTCGTCATAAATCCCACAACTACGCTCACTATTAAAATTAGACTTACCAAAATTACTATTACCTTATCGCCCTTCTTCATCGTTCTCTCCCTTATTGTTGTATATCCCCAGGCGTTACTTTACCGTCTCTTACTTTAAATTGATAATCAAATAAAAAATCAATGTCCTCTTTATCAGGAAGAGCAATGAGTATGGTTACGCCTCTTGCTTTTTCTTCCAGCAATAAGTTTCTAAAAAGTTCCTTTCCGTCTTCATCCAATGAATCTGCAGGTTCATCCAAAATAAGCAAATCCGGCTTTTCCATTATAGCCTGAGCTATGGCAAGCCTTTGCTTCATTCCCATGGAATATTTTTTATATATACGGTTATCTTCCGGTTCCAGCCCTACTCTTGTAATTGCTTCTTTTATTTCATCGTCTGTTATAACATTCTTTATGGATGCAAGTATCTTTAAATTTTCAAAGCCTGTATAATAATCCCAGAACCCTGGGGATTCTATTATTACTCCCACACTTTTGGGAAATGACATATCCTTATGTAGTATCTTACCGTTTATTTTAATCTCCCCGGATGTTGGCTTAATCAAACCACACATAGCTCTGAAAAGCATCGTCTTGCCTGATCCGTTTCTGCCACAAAAAATATATATTTTACCAGGCTCCAATTTTAAATTAACATCCACTAAAATGTCCTTTCCACCAATCACTTTATTTAGATTTACAATTTCTATAAAATCCATATTTTATACCTCCTGTTATCTTAAACGATATCCATATGCTCAATCGAATAACACCCGTAAATTATAAATGCAAGGCAAAAAATAATTAGGTAAACTAAAGAATAAATAATACTAAAACCGCTTAATCTGAATTCGAATAAGCCAAGCTTATTGGAAAACCCGGTTATCGAATCATGCCATGTGACTATGGCCTGACTTGAAGGCAACAACTTTATCAGAACTGGACCTTTCTCTAAATACTTATAAAAAAAAGGAGATATAAGAATTGAGATTATGTTTATAGAAACTGCTGTAAAAAAACCTATTATCACATTGCTTTTTAGAGATAAAATATTAACAATTAAAATATAAAAATAACTTAATAGTACCATCAGAACATATTGCCTGAAGATCAATAGGATCCCTTCCTGTATATTATAAAAGCCAAATCCAGTTATGATACCGATCAAATATAATACAGTAAACTGGATTAGCCAGTATAGAAGATTTATTATGAATAGAAATAGAAGCTTAGATAAAAGCCATCCAGATCTCTTTTTGGTTCTCGTGAATATATAAGCTGCACTTGCATCAAGTTCACTACTGATACAGTCTCTTAATATCCATATTAAAAATAATTGTGGTGTAATCCATAACAATATCATGATGATGATTATGTCATCCAGTCCCAAATGACCAAATGATAAAAGAAACAAACTTTCTAAATATTTTGATTCAAAAATTATACATGTATGAACATTATATACTCCTATTATCGCAATAAGCCCAACACCAAGAAAGAAACTTTTAAAAACTCCGCGCATCATTTTCCAGTTAAGGGAAAATATATTCATTTATTAAGCCTTCCAATATATATCTTTGTCTTTAACAATAAAGTAACCGATTAAGCAAATTATTAAATAAATAAGAACTAACCAGAGAATTTTAAAAATGTCATCAATGTTTATTATGATATTTTCTTTATATCCAAGAAACATATACTCATTGAGCGCAAGCATCGAGGCTCTTGAATTATGAAATATATATCCTATAAGACTAAACGGTAGAATAATAAAATAAGTAATCGGGAAACCTAAAAAAGGATGATTGACTAAAAGGACTACAATATTAAATATACTTGATAGTATCAGAAAACCAGCAATTTGAAGAAAGAATCCTACAATAAGGAACTTTATCATATTAATATCAATAATACTTATTTTCCCGATAAATAATATGATAATCAATATCACAAGATTTATTATGAAAGTAAATATAACTGAGAAAATAAGCATTGATATATTTTCATCATACCACCATTCTTTTAAATTCCTGTATTTTAGTAAAACATTACATTTATTAAATACTTCCACAACGAATTCGATCAGATATAAGAAAAATGGCACAATTATAATTAAAATAGTTATTGTTGATAAAGTATCCTGGTATATTGAAAGCAGCATATCATTTTTATTTTCAGTGTTTGCCGTAACAGCACGATAGTGCCATCCAACTCCTAACGATGCTATTAATATAAGAGCTATAAATATGTACAACCTTTTAGATTTAAGAAGGGTTCTGGCCAGAAGCCTATGAATCTTTTTTATTTTGACAGTTCTATTTCTTGCTAATATCTGGTTCATCATTTACGCCTTTAGTAGCTATTATGGAAATAGCTGGTATCAATAATACTAAGACCCACAGCACCATAATTAAGGGATATCCTCTTGTAGTGGAAAACATATATTCTAATAAAGACAGTCTATAAAAACCTAACAAAGCTAACAGTAATTCCGATAAAACAAAGAACATATACAAACCTATAAGTACAGATATTCTATTTTTTTTAAAAATAAAGTACATGGAATACCCCAGCAAAGCAAATAATCCTGCAAACAGGCTCAGGAAAAACATCCATATTAAATTAAAAAGGTAAGGCCATTGTAGCCTTATAAAATCAAAGAGGTATTCTTTGTTGTAATAAAGGTAATATAAAGGAAGACCAAATATGTTATCATAACCATTCAGGGGGAATGCTATAAAAGCTAAAAGTTGATTTATTAATAAAGGTATGAAAAAAATAAAAAAAGTAACTGTAAATATTATAATACCTTTAGATGCTATATAGGTCTTCATATTGGTCCTTGTCATTATATATTTATGCACTCCACATCTGCAATCAGTATAATATGAATCTGAATATACAGGTAAAGCCAGTATAGGCGCAAGAAAGGCTTCAAATTGTATTATAAAGAGTGAATAACTACTCTTTACAATACACGCATCGTATGCTGATCTTATGGAGCTTAAGTTCCCACCATAATATTTAAAGCATTCTATTAAATATGCGGCAATAGAAATAAGGAATAAAATCAGGAAAACAATCTTGAATTCTCTTCTATTAATACAATTTCTAAATTCAATTGAAAGCATCTGTTTCATTCTATGTATCACCTTTTAAACTATACTAAAAACATAAAATACTCCTAGATGTGCCTAACATCCTTAAAGTCAGAGCAGCACTTTAGTTAAATATAATCAATAATCTAAATATTACTTAAAGTCTACTCGACCTGAGACCCATGCGTAGTTGGGGACTAACCTGCCATTCTGCATGCCCATAGCAATAACTGTGCCTGCACCTAAATAAGAGGTAAAAGGTATATTTAATGTAGAATTCAGATATTGAGTATAAACACCGGATACCTCTGTTTGACCTGAAGATGAACCCAGGGTAGCCCAAAACTGTGCACAATCAGTATCAGTAAGGGCAGTAACATTATTTACTATATATTGGTTTGTTGTTTGTTTGGAGTGATTGCCAGTGTATGTATTACCTTTAAACGGTTTCAGTGAAAAGCCACTATAGGATATCCAGCCTGCAGACAAAAAACCAGGTGTTAGAAGGACTATTAATAAAGTTAATACCAATAAAAACTTAATTAATTTGTTACTCATTTTATACATCTCCTCTCTATATCATTATATCTTAACTTACTTATGTTAAGCACATCTAAGGAATGCTTTATAAAAACTTATATTATATATTATTAAAATATGTTACAAGTTTACTATTTATATGTCAAATAACTATTGAGTACTTTTTTATGTAAACAACAGGTATTCAGAATAATTGCTTCATTCCGCTAAGAATAATTCAGGCGTTGGCCTGAATATGAAAGCGCTCCTCTGTCTTTTGGTAAATATTTAATACCATGATGTACCTAAAGCAGAGCCATTTCAGTACCACACACTATGTTTTAACAAGGGTGTAGATTATAGCTTGAGTTCACTTTTCCTTATATCGGTATAGTAGAGTAGGGAAAGTACCAGTTTATCTCTCACGTTATTTTTTCTACATCTTAAAGGAGCAAAGTCTACGGATTTAATAATTAGATCTACCTCATACTTTGACATAACAGATGGGATCCTGCATACATTTTTAGGAACTCTAATTTTTCTGGTTGGATTTTTAACTATTATTTCTTCTTCCTCAAGGTAGTTAAAAAAGCTTTTTATTGTTGAAATTATTTTTGATATGGTGTTTTGCCCGAGGCCTCTATTCTCCTTTGTATAATAGAAATACTGCCTTACTATTCTTGTACTAATTAAGTTTATATCCAAAATGTTTATAGAAAAAATAAAATCAAAAAATTTTCTGAGCTCTTTATTGTAACCGTAAATGGTTGAAGGTGAAGCCATTTTTTCGGTTTTCATGTAAGCTAAGAAGCTATCGATATAATCTCTCATGTCCTTTTTTTCTCTTCTTCCAAGGTAAACTAAGAAATTATATCCTATTAAAAATCGTTCTCGGCTTACAGGCTAACTATAAAAATTTTTTAATTTATTTTTTCTATTTGGTACAGGAATTATTCAGCAAAAAGAATAAAAGCTATATACGATATTATGCTAATATTGATATATCATTAATGGATCGCGAGCCACGATCGGCGAATCCCTGAGAGGGTTCGTTTCATTTATGAAAATATTTTTAATCCATATCTTAAGTAATCAGATCCGGAGAATCGCCCATAAGCTTTATTTTATTTCTTTATTAAGGGGTCGCCAAACATTACATATGAGAAGTCTCCATAGCTCCACTCCAGCTTTGAATCATCAGGGGCCAGTTCAACATAGTTATTTTCCAGAACAGGTGTAGCGTTTTGTTGTATGTAAACTCCATTTCCAACATTCATTATTGTGTTATTCCTGACAATAGCGGAATCGTGCAATATGACGATTCCCGTGTGAGCATTATGGATTTCATTATTTTCTATTATTGGGTTTCCTCCTCCAACATCTATGCCTTCATGACCCGCTTCCCAAATTTCATTGTTATAGATCTGAGCAGAAGAATAACCCGAGCTAATTGAACCCCAGAACGTATATTTTATTATATTATTTCTAACAATAGTATTAGGGGTATTGGATCCTAAAACGATACCATTTCTTGACCATTCGACTGTACTATACTCTATAATGCTTCCATCGGAACCCGCGTAAATTCCTACCCAATCAGCATAATCCGGCTCGGGAGCCGCAGAGGTGAAAATTATTCTTTTGTCCGGTGTCCCCTTAGCTGTCAATTTTCCCATAACGATTAAGTTGGAATGTGTTATTTCATAACTTTTTAGCCTGGTAGGATCAAAGGTGTTATAACCGTCCGGCGAAATCTCATCACCCAATCCGGTATCGTCGCACACAACAAATTTTATAACCGTTCCCGGTAAGATGGTCAAATCCCCATCGATACATATATCTCCTGTGATTACGATTTCATCGCTCCAGATTTGATCTACACTGAAACTGCCAGATAAAGAATTCTTTGTTTCCGTGTTCCTCTCTTGCCCGGTTTCTTGTTGTGGCTTTTCCTCATCCTCCCGTTCGCTGTTATTTTCCACATCGGATTTAGTTTCACTAATTTCCTCTGTATCCTCTTCTTCGGTAACATTGAATGTATCGCATGACGTAAGGGAAAGAGCCAATATAATCGATAGCACAAAAACAGACATAAAGAGTTTATTTTTATACATAATACCCCCTTTGAAGACACAAGTAATTTTCTGAATCTTTAATGCCTTTTGTAAATAGTTGAAGGAGAGGCTACTTTTCCAATTCTCATAGAAATCGTTTTTCTATTCCTCTTCTTTGCTTAATGATAAACAATTATCAAAATCCAGTGGATATTATACTATTTTAGTAGGATAATAACGATAATATGACTATTATTAATAAGAATGTCGTCAAACTATTAATATTGTATATATAAATTACTAACACAATGGGAGGGGGGGGCGATAAATATGTATAAATGTCCACATTGCGGTAAGAAGGGAATCTCGGTATGGGGAAAGTTAACTATAGGAATGTACAATCCAGCTATTTGTAAAGAATGTGGAAATGAAGTAAGGGTACCTTATACTTCAGCGCTTATCCTGTCAATATTTACAGTGGGATTTATTACAGTATTGTCATTTGTAGATTCTATTATATTGAAAATAGTTATTTCGGTTGTTATGGCTTCTCTCAGTCTCTTTCTTTATCTGAAGTACGTTCCTCTAATTCCTGAGTATAAATGAGATCCGCATACTGACTGAAACACTTCATAATTTCAAAATCTATTTGCTAAAAATCTGTCGTCATAAGATAATTTAGCAATACTGATAAATACCTGAAATTATTAAATTAATGAAACCTGAGAAATTATAATATGTATGACGTTATTACTATAGGATCCAACACTGTCGATGTTTTTGTATATACCGACAGATCCCAGTCCATTTTCATAAAAACAAAAAGCGATGAGGAAAGTTTCATCTGCTATCCTGTGGGGGCAAAGCTTCTTATAAATGATCTTCATTTCTTTTCCGGCGGAGGCGGGACCAATTCCGCAGTTGCTCTTTCAAGGCTGGGACTTAAAACGGCTTATATAGGCAAGGTCGGAAATGATCAGAATGGCCTTAGAATTTTAGACGAATTAAAAAAGGAGAAAATAGATTTTCTGGGTCCCATATGTCATGATACCAGGAAAAAAACAGGTTATTCCGTGATACTTGACAGCCTGGAAAAGAAAAGAACCGTACTATCATACAAGGGTGCCAATAATTATCTGGACTACTCCGAAATAGATCCGGAAAAGGTGAAAGCAAAATGGTTCTATATCTCGAGCATGATGGGCAGGTCCTTTCTCACAATAGAAAGAATAGCGGAGTTTGCTTCTAAAAACAATATAAGGATATTATTTAACGTAAGCAATTATCTGGCCGAGAAAGGGAAAGGATATTTAAAGAAAATACTGGAAAATACGGAGATCCTGGTGCTTAATAAAGAAGAAGCGGAACTTCTGGTAGGGCGCGGCGAGCCACGTGAACTTGCTTTAAACCTGAAGGAGCTGGGACCGGAAATAGTCGTGGTCACTGATGAAGAAAATCCCGTCTATGGCCTTGATAATAAAAATATTTTCTATAAAGCAATTCCTTATGATGTAAAAGTGGTCGAAGCCACCGGTGCCGGAGACAGTTTTGCCTCATCTTTCCTCGCCGGGATGATAAAGACAGGGGATATGGAATTTTCGCTAAGACTTGCCATTGTAAACTCACATTCAGTGCTGCTCTTTAAAGGAGCAAAAAGAAGGCTTCTCAAATATAAGCAGGCGCTTATGGAAATAAACAGGAGAAATATAGTAGTGGAAAAGAAAAAAAGAAATTAGATCCTGCCGGAAAATTCATTTCTTCCATTGATTAAATAAAACGATTGAGATAGAATTTTTATATCCATTTATCACATATAATATGGGCCGTATATGAGATGCATCGATTGGTTTTCACCAGTGCCATAATATCCGTTAGTTATAAGGGAGGTTCAAAGTGGCTGTAAATAAAGGAAATAGAAGCCCGGTAGAAAGTTTTAGTGACATGGTTAAGGAATTCGGCGAAGCCATAAGTAAAATTTTTAGTGACCCTGAATTAAAGAAAAAAGCAAAGGATTTTGCAAAGAGCACGGAAGATTCCGCGAAGGCTTTTGGAAAAAGATTCAAGGATGAAGGAGTGAAAGAAAAATTCGGAGATTTTGGAAAAGCTGCACGTGATTTTGGAAATGATGTGGCCGCTTATTTTAAAGATGATAAAGACAAAGGTGAAGACATCAGCCAAAAAGAATATGAATGGGAAAAAAAACTGGATGAGAAAATGAAAAATTTCGGAGAGAAAACAAAAAAAGTCGGCCAGGAAATAGGCAGCAAGATGGAAAAAGTGGGTGACGATGTAAATCGTTACTTCAAGGATTCAAGATGCGGCAGAATAACCGGCTACAGCTTTGCCATAATGTGGAGTGTTGTCTTTCTTGTGCTTTTTAATTTCTATAGCAAGTATATAGCTTATTACAGTTATGACGGAATATGGCACAGACATGAGATTCTTACCGCAAACTTCAGTCAGTGGCTGCCAATCGTCACAACGGCGCTTGCTGTGTCAGTTGTCGGAAATATCCTGCTGATTATTTATGATGGTTATTTTTTCCGTCAGATCATTCATATCGTCCTTAATCTGTTTGGACTGGCCGCAATCATTTCACTGCTTACCATATTCCCATTTGATTTTACGGTATTCCCGAGGGATTTAACCGGAATCTTGAATCCAATTGTTATTGTGGTTCTTATACTGGCTGTTATCGGAACAAGCATAGACACAATAGTCAGGTTCGTGAAAATGATTGTTAATGCGGCAAAAGCCTCTTAAAAGGAACAGCTTTAAAATATATTTTTTTATGGATTTTTCAGTATGGAACCGGTAATTGCCTGGTTAACGGAAACTAATGATCCCTATGTGGGGTATCTAACCCGAAAGAATATTCTCGGGGAAAAAATCAATAAAAAAAACTCACCTGAAATTATCGATAACATAGCCAAACGTGAACCTGTTTCAACCATTCTTAGTATGCAGAACAGAGAAGGATGGTGGGGCCTGGATAATTATTCGTTCAATCCATTATATAAGAATACATTCTGGCAGCTGTATTTTTTATCCATGATGGGAATCACAAAAAGAGTCGGCGGAATCGATAAAGCTGTCAGCCTTGTGGTCGGCCATATACAAAAAGATAACGGTTCCTTCCGACCAGATTCCGGATATTCAGCGACCTTATGCTGCATGCAGGGGATTTCTCTTGAAATGCTTCTCCGCCTTGGATATACCGATAATGATTTCACGAAGAAGGGTATTGATTATATAAATAACATGGTGTACAGGGAATCTTTTAGATGCAAATACAGGCAAAATTTAAGATGTCCCTGGGGCGCTATAAAAATTCTTAAGGCATATAATTTGATACCTGATAAATATATTGATGAGAAAATGAAATCCACCAGAAAGAAAGCCCTGGATTTTCTGGTTAAATACGATATTGTCGAAGCCGCTTACCCCCGTAAGAAAAATAAAAGTAATCACTGGTTGATGTTTGGATTTCCGAGAAGCTATCACAGCGATATACTGGAACTGGTTTCGGCTGTTGTAGATGCGGGGTGCGGCGGAGATAGCCGCAATGTCAAGAGGGCACTTGATTACATCCTCTCAAAGAGGCTTCCGGACGGGACGTGGAAGATGGAGTATTCACTTAATGGAAGAATGCTTGTTAATATAGAAAAAAAGAATAAGCCCAGCAAATGGATAACTTATCTTGCATTAAAAACTCTCTATAAAAGCAGATATTTAGAAAAAAAAGAATGAACCATAAGTCCGGCAGAGTCAGTATCGTAAAATGCAGAGACTACGATAAAAAAAATCTAAAAGAAGCCATTAAAAGGTGTGTCGGTCTTATAGGCGGTTTTGAGAAATTTCTGGATCCCCAAAGTAAAATATTATTAAAACCAAACTTACTTCTATCAGCGCCACCCGGGAGGGCCATTACAACCCATCCTCTGTTTATAGAAGCCGTAATAGAAAATATTGTTGATGTCACAGGTAAAAGTGAAAATATTTTGATTGCTGACAGTTTCGGTCCCGCAACTCCGTATAACAAAAAAGGGATGGAAAAAATTTATGGTACGACAGGGATGACGGATATTGCAGAAAGAACAGGGTGCAGGTTGAATTATTCTGCCGAATATGAATGCCTTTCCAACAAAAATGGCCGGATTTTAAAGAGGACAGAAGTAATAAAACCGGTAATTGAGGCTGATGTTATCATTAATCTTCCAAAGTTTAAAACTCATAATCTAACGGTCATAAGCGGAGCCATAAAAAATATGTTTGGTATAATCCCGGGATTTAATAAAGTAGGCTATCATCTGAGATTTGATGATTTAGAAAAATTTGCTGGAATGCTTCTGGATGTAATATCTTTCATCAAGCCGGCTTTGAATATCATGGATGGGGTATGGGGAATAGAAGGAGAAGGACCGGGAAGAAGAGGAACTCCCAG
Source organism: Actinomycetota bacterium (assembly GCA_028717265.1). Classification (GTDB taxonomy): domain Bacteria; phylum Actinomycetota; class Humimicrobiia; order Humimicrobiales; family Humimicrobiaceae; genus Hydromicrobium. Next base: position 32,483 of record JAQUOE010000011.1, on the reverse strand, counting down.
AAATGTAGGATTGATACTGGCAAGCAGCGATGCCATATCGATGGATATTATTATGAGCAGAATAATGAACGTACCGGAAGCTCTGAATCCCTTTATGGAAGTATTGAAGAAATGGAATGCCGGATCTTATATGGCAGAATATATAGAGGTAGCAGGGGAAAAGCTATCCGATACGATAATCCATGATTTCAAGATCCCTGAGGGCGCAGGCCAGAAGAGACTTATCACAAATAATTTTATAAATACGTATATTTTACCGTTTGTCAGGAATTCACTTAATCCTTATCTTTATATCGACTACGATAAGTGTAGTTTTTGTATGACCTGCCGGAGCATCTGTCCGCATAAATCGATCACTTCAGATAACAAAAGGATAAAGTTTAACCGTAGGACCTGTATAAGATGCTTTTGCTGCAGTGAGATGTGTCCCGAGGGAGCGATTGGCATAAAATATCCATTTCTGGGGAACTTGATTTTTAACTGGCTGGAAATGGCCGGTAAACTGACCAGGAAAAGAAAAAAACCGGACAGCTTATAAGAAACTCGTAATCTCCTTTATAATCTTTTTATCGGTTAATATTTTACTGGAGTGCATTTTATTGAGCCAGAGGATCTTTGGTTTTCCCAGTTCTTCCCATAACTGCTCTGACGAATCTTTAGAAAAATAGAAATCAAATTTGGAATTAATCATAAGCACTTTTTCGGGTTGGATCCGATAAGCAAAAGCCAGAGGATCGCATAGAAAGCACATTTTTGTTGTCACTCTTTTTAAGTCCGGCAGGTTTTTTAGATCCATTCTTATTTTATCAGGTTTTATTTCTTTGATTTTTTTTAAAAAAATAGGGAAGGTTGAATAAATCTCTCTGCATGCTTCTCTGTTTGTCTTATCTTTATATTTCTTTTCTCCGCAGGTGCAATTACCCTTTAAGGCAAATCTTAAAATTCCTTTCCAGTGGATTTCTTCCCAGTTTCCACCGCCAATTATAAAAACACCCTTGCTTATCCGGTTATCATTGGCCATTGTGATTAACGAGACCATGCTTCCAAGACTTATGCCGCAAATATAGATTCTTTTAAAGGTAAGAATTTTGGTAAGAATGCTTATTAGCTTTTTGACATCAACCACACATTGATGGAAAAATTGTAACGTTTCCATATCGTCAAAGTATAGCAGCCTCTTGCCGCTTTTTTCGCCATCCGGAGTTCTGTTTAAGTGAAATGGGAGGTTCATAAATGCACAAGATAAATTATTTTCATTCATTTTATCAATGAAGCGATAATAATTATCCATACTTTTATTTTTGCTTGAAAATCCATGAATCAGTATTAGAATATGATTGTTTTTAATATATGTCGTATTTTTTTTACTTTTATTTTTATTTAAAAAAAGCCGGACATTTACTCTATCGTTAGTTTTAATTCCTGTTGGATAGGGTGAACGGTAGATTAATCTATATTCATTGATGTATGCATTTTTTTGTTCTACTTCTTCTAAAATATAATCAAGTTTTTTATATCTATAGTGATATAGTTCCATATTAATAGATACTATCAAAAAATTTTTTTATTTCAAAAAATATTAAAAAATTCTGATAATATGTATAATAAGAACAGTATCAAAAAATATTTTTTTAAGGTAGGGGGTTTTATGAACAATAATGAATCGGGAACAGCAAAAGGCATTTTTATAGGACTTACTCTGGGATTTGTTGCAGGTGCAGTTACTGCATTACTTTTAACTACTAAAACCGGTGAGGAATTAAGAACCGATATAAAAAAAATAGCCAGCGATCTGGCTGAAAAAGTTGAAGAGGAAACCGGTAAGATTAAAAATATAACCAGAGATAAATACAACGAGATAGTAAATAGTGTCATATCAGGTTATAAAAAGATAAAGGATCTTACTGAAAAAGAAATAGAGTTCATTAAGAAAATAATAGCCGAACAAAAAGATTTAGCAAAATAATTTACTGTATTTTTAATCGGTCTACGAATAATTGAATTTAAAGTTATTATCCCATCGTAAGATTTATGATTTTTACTGTCATAAAGTAATTATTATCCTGAAAGGAAACAAGATGGCAAGGATTAAAGAGACATATCCGGTTCTGGGTATGACCTGTGCTTCCTGTGTTAGAAAAATAGAAACGGTCCTCGGAAAAACAGAAGGGATCATTGAAGCATCTGTCAATTTTGGATCGGAGAAAGTAACCGTTGAGTATGATAATGATAAGATAGATCTGGAAAAGATAGGGAAAATAATAAAGAGCATCGGATATGAGCTTATCACTTAAGTTTGCTTCTTCCGGAGGTCGTGCGATTTGACTGCCAGGAAAAACAATAAACTCAGCCTTGAAGAGAAAAAAGAACTCATAGAGAAGCTCCTCCAGAAGAGACTTCTTACGAAGCTTACAGTAGGAGCCGTGCTTGCGGTTCTTATAATGCTTCTTTCTATGAATCTGATTCCCGGATTTTCTTCACTTTCGACCAAAATCAGATATATCATCATATTTATTCTGGCATGTCCGGTTCAAATATGGGTAGGTTCCCAATTCTATCGCGGCCTGGTCTCTGTTTTTAAATACAGAACAGCGGATATGAACACTCTTGTCGCAGTGGGAACCCTTTCAGCTTTTATCTATAGTACAGCAGTAACATTTTTCCTGGGTTATTTTACAGTAGCCGGATTTGAACCCCATATATATTTCGACACTTCGGCAATGATAATTGTTCTTATACTTCTCGGCAGATTTTTTGAAGCCAGATCAAAGAGCAGTGCCTCAGGTGCGATAAGAAAACTTTTAAAACTGAAAGCGTCAAAGGCAACTGTGATAAGAAACGGGAAAGAGGAAGAAATCGATGTAGATGATGTAGCAGTGGGAGACGTAATACTGGTCAGGCCGGGAGAAAAGATACCGGTGGATGGAACGATAATTGAGGGTAATTCCGCAATAAATGAGTCGATGGTCACAGGCGAATCCATACCGGCAGATAAAGAATCCGGGGACGAAGTGATTGGTTCCACCATAAATCTGACAGGTTTTTTGAAATTCAGGGCAACCCGGGTAGGTAAGGATACATTTTTGAACCAGGTAATAAAAATGGTAGAGGAGGCGCAGGCATCCAAGGCTCCGATACAAAGACTGGTGGACAGAGTAGCCAGCTATTTTGTACCCGTAGTCATCCTTATAGCAGTGATAACTTTTATAGTCTGGTTTATATGGGGACCTGAACCTTCTCTGACTTTTGCTCTGGTCAGCTTTGTTTCGGTTCTTATAATAGCCTGTCCCTGCGCTCTGGGACTCGCGACCCCGACTGCAATAATCGTCGGTACCGGCAGAGGTGCAGAAAACGGGATATTGATAAAAGACGCTTCAAGCTTAGAGATTGCCCATAAATTGGATACTATAATTTTCGATAAAACCGGCACCCTTACCATGGGCCAGCCCGGGGTGGAAGAAATAATCGCAGATAGAGATAATTTTAAGGGGACAGATTCGGATTTATTGAGCCTGGCTGCAAGCTCGGAACTTTATTCCGAACACCCTCTGGGAAAGGCAATAGTAAGGAAGGCAAAAGACAGCGGCCTGAAGTTAATGGAACCCCAGGAATTCGTGTCCATCGCCGGTAAGGGGGTAAAGGCAAAAGTGGGTGGAAAAGAGATCATCAAAGGAAACATTAAATTAATGATTGAAAATAATATCCCGCTGTCCGGTCTTGAGGAAGGGGCTCAGGAAATCTCAAAAAGAGGACTTACCCCTGTATTTATTGCCATAGATAAAAAATCTGCCGGAATAATAGCCGTTGCTGACAGCCTGAAGGATAATGCGGCGGAAACGGTGTCCGGACTGAAAAAACTTGGATTCGAAGTTATAATGATCACAGGCGACAATAAAAACACCGCTGATGCCATAGGAAAGAAAGCAGGAATAGAAAAAGTGATTTCCGAGGTCCTGCCGGATCAAAAGGCAGAGGAGATAAAGAAACTTCAGAAAGCGGGCAAGATAGTGGCAATGGTCGGGGACGGAATAAACGATGCTCCTGCACTTACCCAATCAGATGTAGGGATCGCTCTTGGGACCGGGACCGATATTGCACTCGAATCGGGTAAGATCACGCTGGTAAAGGGAGACCTGAATGGCGTACTAAGGGCCATAATTCTTTCCAGGAATACGGTGAAAATAATAAGGCAGAATCTTTTCTGGGCATTCTTTTATAATTTGATATTGATCCCTATAGCCGCAGGCGTGCTGTATCCATCCTTCGGAATACTTATAAGTCCGATATACGCAGCGGCGGCTATGGCTTTCAGTAGTATTTCCGTGGTGAGCAATTCATTAAGGTTAAAGAGGTTAAAACTTTAGTAAAGAAAGGGATTTACAATGGTGCGAGCAACAAAAGTCATAATAATAGGTGCCGTAGCGGCAGGAACAGCTGCTGCCGTAAAAATAAGAAGACAGAGCGAAGATGCAGAAATCGTAATATATGAAAAGGACAAATATATATCTTACGGGAGCTGCGGCCTGCCTTATTTCGTTTCCGGAGAAATAGAAAAAATAGATAATCTGATTGTAAACACGAGGGAACGTTTCGAAAAAAGATTTAACCTCAAGGTTAATGTTTTTCATGAGATGACCGGGATAAAACCGGAAATAAATCAAATAAATATAAGGGATCTGAATACGGGAAAGCAGTTTAGTGACCGGTATGACAAACTTATCATCACTGCGGGATCGGTTCCCATAAAATTAAAATTCGATGGGAATCTTATGGAAAATATTTTTATACTGAAGAATATCGACGATGCCGTAAATTTAAAAAAATATCTTGATAAATTGGATAAGAATAAAAAGCCCGGAAGGAGCGCGCTTCTCGTAGGCGGCGGTTTTATAGGACTTGAACTCCTCGATTCATTCCTTGGCAGAGGGTATGAAGTAAATATTGTTGAAAAAGCCGCTCAGATGCTCCCTATGTTCGATAAGGAAATCATTGGATACCTGGAAAAATACTTGATTGAAAAGGGAATAAAATTACACATGGAAGATGAAGTTTCAAGGGTGACAGAAGTAAAAGGCGGCAGAGCCGTATCTGTAGAAACCCTGAAGGGTAAAGTATTAAGATCCGATATCATATTTCTGGCGGTTGGGACAAAACCGGATGTAAAGCCAGCGCAGGATTGTGGAATAAAAATAGGGCGGTCCGGCTATATAGCTGTCGACGAATACATGAAAACCAATATTGAGAATATTTATGCAGCCGGTGATTGCTGTGAATGTGAGCACAGGATAAGCGGTGTAAAGAGATCTTATAATCTTGCCGCTATTGCAGGAAGACAGGGGAGGATTGCCGGTATCAATGCGGCCGGCGGAAGGGAGAATTTTCGAGGAAGTGTGGTCAATTCGATAATAAAGGTGCTGGACCTGTCAATAACGAAAGTGGGCCTGAGTTTTAAAGAAGCAGCCGCAATAGATGATGCCTCTGATTATATCGAACTCCATGAATTATCGCATGCAGGGTATTATCCGGGAGCCGATATGATCCATATGATGATAATTTTTAATAGGATAAGCGGGAGAATACTGGGATTTGAGGCCATAGGAAGAAACGGAGCCGATAAGAGGACTGATGTCATTTCTACTGCCATAAAAGGGAATCTAAAGCTATGGGAGCTTGCCGACCTGGATCTTTGTTATCATCCTGCTTATGGTTCCGCCAGGGATCCGGTGAATATACTGGGAATGATAGCGGAAAATTTAAAAAAAGGTGAAGTCAGTTTTATAAGTCCCGAAAGCCTGAAAGAAAAAATTAAAAATAAAGAGAAAATAACCATTCTGGATGTGAGGACCGGAGAGGAATATAAACGCGGACACATAGACGGTGCGGTCAATATTCACATCGATGAATTCAGAGAGAATATGGATAAACTGGATGCCGGAAGAGAAATAATAATATACTGCAGGTCAGGATACAGAGCTTATCAGGTATTCAGGATCCTTAAAAACAGTGGTTTTAAAAATATAAAAATTTTAAATGGTTCATATCTTAGCTGGATAAAAAAAATTTAAAATCAGTTTTCCGATAAGTGACCCGTTCCCTCAGTTTCTTTGGCCCGATATGAAGTCACTTTCACGAACTGCAGGATTATTAGCCCGCTTATAAGAAAAAGCAATGTACTCAGCAGAGCTATCTTCTGATTCTTTGTAATAAAAGATATTATGCCAAAAGTGACCGGACCCAGAATGGAAGATGCCTTTCCGCTTATTGAATAGAAACCGAAAAATTCCGCTTCCCTGTCCCGGGGTATAAGAAATGACATGAGGCTTCTGCTTGCGATAAGAGTCGACCCGGTAGATATGGCGGCAAGTATGTAGCCCGCATAAAACACGGCTTTTATATCGGAAGCTGTCATGAGGATTATTACTGTTATCCACATGACGAGAGTTATTGTAACAGTAAGTTTAGAACCGATCTTATCGGTAAGCCAGCCAAAGAAAATAGAACTTATGATAGCGGGTATATGCCCGAATATAAAAAGCATTATTATTTCAGTGAGTTCCATATTCAGGGTACCTCTGGCATATATTGCTACATAAAAGGCAAGGACGGAAAAAGCATTACTGAATAGAAAATAAGAAATCAGGAATTTCATAAGGTCCCTGTGCTTCCTTATGTTTCTCAAAGTACTGATAAATTTTTTAAATCCATAAGAAACGTAAGAAGTTTTAATTTTTACGGTACTTGCAGCATGAGAATCTTTCAGGAATATAAATGATGGCAATGAAAACACTAAAAAGAATATTGATGTAATAATAAATGTTATTTTAATGTTGAACAAGTTGGCTGGTTCGATTCCCCCTGCTGCAAAAGGATAAATAAGTATCAAAATAATCAGGCCCCCCAGGTACCCGATTGAGAATCCAAATCCGGATATGATACCCGTATTCTTTTTAGAAGAAAGCCCGGGAAGGAAAGAGTTATAAAACATCATCGAAGTCTCATAAAAAACGTTGGAGACTATAAACAGGATCACGGCCCAGGCCACCATTCCTTCCTTTAAAAAGAAAAGGAGCGAGCTAAAAGAAACACATGCCAGGGTCAGGATAGTCAAAAATTTATTTTTGGACCTCGAAGTGTCCGCAATTGCTCCGAATACCGGTGATAGGAAAGAAGCGATTATCATAGAGGTACCGCTGGCAATTCCCCACATTAAATCTCCAAAGTTTCTGGAATAGATTTCCGGGGATGCGATTATTCCGGTGAAATAAACCGGAAAAATTATAGTGATTATAACCACCGCAAAGGAAGTGTTGGCAAAATCATAAAGGGCCCATGATACAACCGGGCGCCTGAAAAGTATTCTAACTGTATCTTTAAATTTATACTTCTTCATTCATTTCTTTAAATCAGGGATTCCGATATATTATCTAAAAAAAAACAGGATTTTGCCACATGAATTAATAATTTCTTGAATCAGCATCTAAAGTAACCGATATACTGAAATTAAGTTCTAAAAAGATATTAGGATTAGTTGCAAATAAGTTATCAGGGTAATATTATGTATCTAAGATTGGTTCAAAAAAGTAAGGATTTAAATTGAAAGTCTCGAATATAAGCTGGAAAATTGGCGGGGAAGCCGGTTTTGGAATAATGTCCACAGGGGCTATCTTTTCGAAAATATTTGCAAAAAAGGGATACTATGTTGTTGATAACAATGAATATCCTTCGCTGATAAGAGGCGGACATAATGCTTTCACCGTAAGGGTGAGTTCCAATGAGGTCTTTTCCATCGATAAAGATATAAATATTCTGGTTGCATTAAATGAAGAAACCATAAAGCTTCATCAGGAAGAAGTGATATATGGGGGATATATTATCTATGATGAAGATAGTGGCGATATCACGGAAATAAAAAAAGCCAGAAAAGATATCAATTATATTATGGTACCATTTTCCAAAATAATTACGGAACTGGGAGTTCCCCGGATCATGATCAACAATGTCTCGCTGGGGGCTTCGGTCGCTTTATTGAATTACGACCTTGAGGTATTAAGAAATATCATTAGAGATATTTTCGAGAGGAAGGGACCTGAAGTCGTCAGTTTTAATATCAAATCATCTGAATTCGGATACAAATATATAAAAGAGAAATTAAAAATAAACGCTTACGAACTTGAAATAGTAAAGCCTGTAAACAAGATGCTCCTTACAGGCAATGATGCAGTCTTTCTGGGAGCCGTCAGATCGGGTTGTAAATTTTATGCTGCTTATCCCATGACTCCTTCAACTTCGATACTGGAATCATTCGCATCTGTCGAAAATGATTATAACATTGTAACAAAACATGCCGAAGATGAGATAGCGGTAATAAATATGGCAATAGGCGCTTCCTTTGCAGGGGTAAGGGCGATGGTCGCAACATCGGGAGGAGGTTTTTCTCTCATGAATGAAGGATTGGGCAGCGCCGCTTTAACCGAAACCCCGCTTGTTATCATATTATGCCAGAGACCCGCTCCTGCTACCGGTTTACCGACATGGTCGGAACAGGGCGATATTTTGTTTGCTATTCACGCTTCGCATGGTGAATTTTTAAAGGTGGTACTGGCACCCGGTGATCCCGAAGAATGTTTTTATCTTACAGGGAAGGCGTTCAATATCGCTGATACTTACCAGATCCCGGTTATTGTCATGCTTGATAAATACTTATCAGAAAACCATTTCTCATATGAAAGATTCGACTTTAAAAACATAACGGTTGAGAGAGGGAAGTTGCTGACAAGGAGCAAGGATATAGATGCGGGATATAAACGTTATCTTAACACCGAAGATGGTGTCTCTCCGCGGGCAGTAACAGGAATAGACAGAGGGATCCATATAGCCAACAGTGATGAACATGATGAGTACGGATATTCGGAAGACGGGGCCTTTAACAGGAAGATCATGGTAGATAAACGATTCAGGAAAATAAAAAAGTTAATGGAAGAAATACCCCCTCCAAAAATATACGGTCCTACTGATGCCGAAATAACCATATGGAGCTGGGGATCCTGTAAAGGACCGATTCTTGAGGCCATGAATATATTGAATCAGAAAGAAAAGAAAGTAAACTTGATTCACTTTACATATCTATATCCATTCGATGGTGAATCCATAGAGGGGATCATCGAGAAGAGCAATAAAAATATAGTGGTCGAGAATAATAAGACTTCACAGCTTGCAAAAATCATAATGATGAATACCGGCTACAGGATAAAGAATAAAATTTTAAAATATAGCGGGAGGCAATTTCTTCCCGGCGAAATTGTCAACGGGATCGAACAAATAGAATAACAGAATGAATTATCGATATGACATAAATTTTTTTACGGGTAATGGAATATGAGTAAAATTAAAAATAAGTCTTTAAGAGAAAGCTACAATTTAAAACCCGGAGATTTCAACACAGAAAGAAAGCCCACCTGGTGTCTCGGTTGTGGTAATTATGGAATCTGGAACTCACTTAAAAAGACATTCGTAAAATTAAGACTTATGCCCCATGAAATTGTTATAGTATACGGCATAGGGTGTTCCGGTAATGGTGCCAATTTTATCAGGACCTATGCATTTCATTCATTGCATGGGAGAGCTCTTCCTGTAGCGACGGGAGTAAAACTCGCGAATCACAAGCTCAATGTGTTGATCATGGGCGGAGATGGTGACGGGGTAGGCATAGGAGGGAACCATTTCATACATACATGCAGAAGGAACATCGACATGACATATATCCTGCATAATAACAAAGTGTATGGACTCACCACAGGCCAGACTGCCCCCACAAGCGGTAGAGGTTTCAAAACCAAATCAACTCCATCAGGAGTTCTGGAAATACCGGTAAATCCCGTATCACTGGCTCTTATATGCGGCGCCACTTTTATAGCAAGGGGTTTTTCAGGAGACACGGGACATCTTCTGGATATAATGAAAAAAGCCATAAAGCATAAAGGTTTTTCTTTTATAGAGGTCCTGCAGCCCTGTGTGACATTCAATAAAATAAACACATATAATTTCTACAGGGACAGGATATATAAACTGGAAGAATTAAAAGATTACGACAGGAGCAACCTGAATGAAGCTATAAAAAAATCCATGGAGGAAGAGAAGATACCGACAGGTATCTTTTACGATATCGATAGGCCGACATACGAAGATGGACTGAAGCAAATAGAAAGAAAACCGCTGGTAGATCATATGATAGCTGACATAGATATCAACAGGCTATTAAACAGATTCTATTAAAAAATATTTATAGTTCTGTCATAAAGTTTGACAATGCAAAATAATCCCAAAAGTAAAAATAAAAGTTTTAAGATAGCGGCCATATATGGCAGTCCCAGAAAAAAGGGCAATACCGGATTGCTACTGGATAGTTTCCTTGAGGGTACGGTATCCGCTGCCGCCGTTTCTAAAAAAGATCTGGAAATCAAAAAGATAATTACAGCCAGCCTGAACATATCTTCCTGCAGGGGATGCGGGAATTGTTCAAAAACCGGGGAATGCATCATCGATGATGATATGCAGCAGGTATACAAAGATTTAATAGAAGCTGATTTTCTGGCTGTTGCATCTCCTGTTTTTTTTACTACCGTATCGGGATATCTTAAAGCTTAGATCGACAGATGCCAGAGATTCTGGTCCCTTAAGTATGAACATAAAAAAAGGATAATCGGAAAGGATAGAAAGGGTATTTTCATAAGTACAGCCGGTTCAAACTCGGTCAATATTTTTGACTGTCCCAAAAAAGTGATCCGGTCTTTTTTTGATGTATTGTATGTTGATTATTTATATGATTTTGTGTTTAATAACGTGGACAGAAAAGGCGATATTCTAAAAAATAAAGAGTATTTGGAGACTTTATACAAATTTGGCAAAGAAAAACTTTTTTAAGAATAGGGAAATAGCAAAATATTTTTTTGTAATTATTATTCAGGCTCTGCTAATAGCTTCCGTTATCTTTATTTTTTCAGGCTGCAGGGTATCCGGCAATGTTTCTTCTTCCGATGTTGATTTTACACTTGATGACCTGAGCGGAAAAGAGATATCCTTATCGGATTTTAAAGGAAAGATAGTTGTATTGAACTTCTGGGCGACATGGTGCCCTCCATGCATAGCGGAGATTCCCGATTTTGTGGATATATTCAATAAATACAAAAATAAAGATGTCCAATTTATTGGAGTTTCGGATGAGGACATTTCTACCTTAAAAAGTTTCACGGCTTACTATGATATAAATTATCCGATTTTGATAGATGACAAAAATATCATGACGGCCTGGGGAATACGTGCAATTCCCACCACCTTTGTGTTTGACAGAAATGGGAAGATTGTTTTCGAAAATGTCGGAATGATGACCGGGGAACAAATTAGAAACGTTATCGAAGATGTGCTCTAAATGTTAGAGATCAGTTTACTTTCTGCTTTTATTGCAGGGATACTGGCATTCATTTCTCCCTGTATCTTACCGATAATCCCGGTTTATATAAGCATGATGTCGGGCAGGGTAATTCACAAAAGTGACAGGATAAAAATTTCAGGACGGTTATATCTTTTGATAAACAGCATACTGTTCGTTTTGGGATTTTCACTGGTTTTCATAACTCTGGGTTCGACTGCTACACTTATAGGCCGGATTCTAAGAGAATATTCCGGTATCATTTCAAGAATCGGCGGGGGCATACTGATAATATTCGGCTTGCAGTACGCAGGTCTTTTCAGGATTCGTTTTTTGAATATAGAAAGAAGATTTAAGATATCATCTTCATTGAAATCAGGTTATGCCAGTTCTTTCCTGATCGGGATAATATTTTCTTTTGGATGGATTCCCTGCGTGGGGATGATATTATCGGGTATATTGCTTCTGGCAAGCAAGCTTGGAACCCTGCTTAAAGGGATGCTGCTTCTCGGGAGTTTTTCGCTGGGTCTGGGACTTCCTTTTGTACTTGCCGGAATATTCTTAAGTTTTTTTTCCAATTTCTTAAAAAAAATAAACAGGCATCTTAATGTTGTCTCCATTGTTTCAGGAATCTTTCTTGTAGCTCTGGGCATCATTTTTGTTACGGATTCCATGAATCTGGTAGTAGGATTTTTATCCAGGTATTTACCGTTTTTAAATAAAATTAATTTTTAAATAAATTTTTAGTTTGATTTATGTTAAAATCTTAAATATTTATTATATTAAATCTAATTTTTAGGAGGATGTTTTGAATATAGACCCGGTTGCTTTTAGTATGTTTGGATTCCAGATAAGATGGTACGGAATATTAACTGCTCTGGCACTGCTGATAGGTTTTACTGTCGTATATTTCATAGCAAGGTACAGGGGGCAGAGAGCAGAGGAAGTCTTGAATTTCGCCCCGTTTGCAGTAGTATCTTCGGTCCTTTTCGCGAGGCTGCTTCATGTCATCGTAAACTGGTCCTACTATGCCAATCATCCGGTCTATATTTTTGCTTTCAGAAAAGGCGGGCTTGCCATACAGGGAGCTATGATAGGGGGCATACTTGCTCTTATCATATTTTGTAAAGTAAGGAAACTTGATTTCTGGTTGTGGGCGGATATATTTATTCCGGGTCTGATACTTGGTCAGGCAATAGGAAGATGGGGTAATTTCTTTAATCAGGAAGCCTACGGAAAACCAATAGGCCTTAAGTGGAATTTTTTCTATATCGCTGAAGCCAACAGAATCGAGGGCTATAGAAGTTACGAATACTTTCATCCAACATTTCTATACGAGTCAATAGCCAATTTTTTGTTGTTCGGGTTTCTTTTGCTGATGCACAGATATTATAAAAAGAGACCGGGGAAAATACCTTATGGATTGATACTGTCAGCGTATCTTGGGATTTATTCGGTTTACAGGACATTTATTGAATATTACCGCATAGATAGCTCATATCTCGGTCCTGTTAAAGTAGTATATATAATAGATTTTGTCGTACTTATAGTTGCGTTTATTATAGCCAATTATGTGATCAAAAAATTCAGGGAAAAAAAGCAGCTTGAAGAAAATCTGGACGAATAAAAGCATTGATTTATTTCATAGAATATATACAGCCGCAATAATTCTGCCGGTAAAGGTTCAATTTTTTACTTAACTCCATGGTTTTTTTAAATCCGTCCATTTTCTTTAAATTTGCCTCATAAAAATTGATACCCTTCGAGGATGCAAGTCTTATTCCTGTTGAATTTATAATCTCGTGGTTTTTATGGGGGCTTATGGTAAGAGTGGTACCAAAGAAATCAAAATCCAGCTTTTTTGCTGTGCGGGCCGTTTCACGAAGACGCATTTCGAAGCACAGGCTGCATCTTCTTCCGCCTTCGGGTTCATTTTTAAAATCTGCCGTCAGGCTGAGCCATTTTTTATTTTCATATTTACCTTTTAAAAGGGGGATAGAATATTTTTCTGAAATGGTTTTTATTCCTTCAAGTCTATTGACATATTCTTTTTCCGGATACAGATTGGGATTATAATAAAACAGAGTAACATCGAAATCTTTTTCCAGAAGAAAATAAGGATAAACGGCGCAGGTCCCGCAGCAGGCGTGGAGAAGAATTTTAGGTTTTAAAGTTGAATATTCTGGCATTTTCTTTATAATGTTAGGTCTATTTTACTATTTTCGTTTTCACTGATCATATTAATAAAAACATTTAAAAGTATCAAAGGTCTTTCATATGAATTATGATTTTTTAAAAATTGAAAAACCCGGAAAAATCAGTGAAATATACGATCTTATGGCCCCCGGATTAAAAATTCCTGATTCGGTAGATAAAACAGTCGGAAAAATATTAAAGGAAATAGAATCAGACGGGGATAAGGCTATAGTAAAATTCTGCAGGCAGTTCGATCGTTTTCAAGCCGGAGATATCGATGATATTAAAGTAAAACAAAAAGAAATAGAATCCGCACAGGCTGATGTAGAAAAAGAATTTCCTGAACTTATAAAAGCGTTTGAAGTAAGCCGTAAAAACATTGAGAAATATCACACCACCCAATTTAAGAAAGATACCGGTTCATGGTATATGAAATCCGGTAGCGGCAAAGAAGTCGGACAGATAATGCGTCCACTGGGAAGGGTAGGGATCTATATACCGGGAGGGAGATATATATATCCCTCATCGGTGCTTATGGCAATAATTCCTGCTCTGATAGCAAAAGTAAATGAAATTGTAATCTGCACACCGCCTCGGCCGGATGGCAATTTGAACAGAGTTCTTTTATATTTGTTTGGAAAGCTGAAGATCAGGGAAGTCTATAAAATAGGCGGTGCCCAGGCCATAGGGGCCCTCGCATTTGGTTCGAAAAGCATCAAAAAAGTAGATAAGATCGTAGGGCCGGGAAATATTTATGTGACTGCAGCTAAAAAAAAGGTTTTTGGTAATGTCGGAATCGATAGCCTTGCCGGGCCAAGCGATATAACGGTACTGTCAGACGATTCGGCTGATCCTGTCTTTATTGCCGCCGACCTTATTTCACAGGCAGAACATGATCCTGATTCCAGAAGCATACTGTTGACTTCGAGCCTGGATACGGCAAAAAAAGCCATTAAGAAAATATATGAAAATATAGATTCACTTATAAAGGAATATGGGAATAAGATAAATAGCAGGGTCATTTTAAAATCGTTAAAAAAGAATTGTAAAATAATCTTTAATAAAGATAAAGCGTGGCTGGTGGAGGCCTGTAATATGATAGCTCCGGAACATCTGGAAATAATGGTAAAAGACACAGAAGAGGTCCTTAAGAAAATAAAGAATGCAGGAGCAATATTTATAGGGGATTATACTCCGGTGGCGGTTGGTGATTATACTGGAGGGACAAATCACATCATTCCCACGGACAGCAATGCAAGATTTTCTTCTTCTCTGAGTGTTTTTGATTTTCTAAAAAGAAGCAGTGTCGCTTTTTATACTAAAGATGCACTGGAGAAAGAAAAGAAGTTTATTGAGACAATATCGGAATACGAAAAATTATTCGCACACGGAAATTCCGTTAGAATAAGATTCGAAAAGAAACAGGGATGAAAGAATGAGCATGGAAATCAAAGGATGGATCTCTAAGATGCCGGAATATATCCCGGGCAGAACCATAGAAGAAATAAAAAAAGAGTATGGTCTGGAAGAAGTTCATAAACTTGCCTCCAATGAGAATTTATTCGGGCCGCATCCTGATGTTATAAAAAAGATATGCGAGAACCTGAGCAACATCAAATATTACCCCGACGGTGAATGCTGTGAGGTAAGGGAAAAACTTGCCGGAAAGTATAATGTAGATATGGGTTCCATTATTGTGGGGAATGGCACGGACCAGATTATAGAGATGACATGCGACAGTTTTATGGGACCCGGAGAAAATGCCGTTATTGCCGATCCTACTTTTTTGATTTACGAAAAATCAGTTCTTAAACGCAGCGGGACCGTGATCAGGGTCCCTCTAAAGGATTTCCGGCAGGATGTGAAAAAAATGGTGCATTCGGTAAATAATACGACAAAAATATTATTCCTTACAAATCCACATAATCCTACAGGCACCAATATCAATCGAAGCGAACTTGATTTTGTCATGGAAAATGCCGGAGAAAATTTATTGGTAGTTCTGGATGAGGCATACTGCGAGTATATGACCGCTGAGGAAAAGATCGATACCACAGGATATTTATCAGGGAATAGAAATCTTATGATATTGAGAACGTTTTCAAAGATTTACGGATTGGCCGGACTGCGGATCGGATATGGCATATCGCAAGATTCGATTATCTCAGTGTTAAATAAAGTAAAACTTCCATTCAATGTGAATTCGGTTGCGCAAAGAGCTGCTGTAGCCGCACTTGAAAATGAATCCTATGTCAACGAAATCAAAGCAAAGATAGAGGAGCAAAAGAAGTACTTTTATGATGTGCTGGTTAAAAACGGAATAGGTTTCATAAAATCATACACGAATTTCATATTAATAAACAGCGGAGAAAATAGCGATAGGATCGTGGAAGAGCTGCTTAAAAAAGGATTTATAGTAAGACCCGGAAAAAATCTTGGAATACCCGGATACATAAGGGTAACTATTGCTTTACCGGATGTAAATAAGAAATTTCTTACGGCCTTTGTAAAAATATTTAATAATCTATATAAAAAGGGATAGGAACGAAAAATGGAAACGATAGTAACCGGTAAAGGTACGGAAGTTCGATTCGGGCTGACTCTGCCGACTGTCATAATAGCTGAAAGGATCAATCCTACGGGAAGAAAAGACCTTGCGGAAGAGTTGAAACAGGGTAAGTTCGATATAGTCAGAGAAGACGCCATGAGGCAGGCTGAAGCAGGAGCCCAAATAATCGATGTCAACGTTGGAGCAGTAGGGGTGGATGAGGTAGAGATGCTGCCGGAAGCCGTTAAGATTGTCATGGAGGCGACAAATCAGCCTATCTGCATTGATTCGGCGAATCCAGGGGCACTGAAGGCGGCACTGGAAGTCTATCCTTATAAAGCTATCATAAATTCAGTAAACGGCAAGGAAGAATCAATGGAAGAGATTTTACAGATGGTGAAAGACAGCGGGAGCGCAGTTATATGTCTCACAATGGATGACAACGGCATTCCTGATGACGCCGAAAAAAGATTTGAGATTGCGAAGAAAATAATGAAGAGAGCCGAGTCTATGGGAATAAAGAGAGAAGATCTGGTATTTGATTGTCTGGTCATGACGAATGCGACTAATTCCGATTCAGCGAAAATAACGCTGGAAACCCAGCGGAGGATCGCAAAGGATTTTGGAGTATCGATTACGGGAGGTTATTCAAATATCAGTTTTGGAATGCCGGCCCGTGACCTGCTGAATATTCATTTTATAACTATGGGCATCGAGAGCGGTTTGTGCGCAGCTATTACCGATCCGCTGATAAATGGAATTCAGGAGGCGATGAAAGCCGCAGACTTCCTTGCCGGCAGAGATCCATACGGTATGAATTATATTTCTTACTATAGGAAATAATTTTTTTTTATTTTATAATTTAACAATTGATTATCAATCAAAAAAGGGAGAAGAAATGGCAAAAGTTATTCTAAAAAACCTCACAAAAAAATTCGATGACGTAACAGCAGTAAACAGTATCAACGGCACAATCGAAGACCAGGAATTCGCGGTCCTGGTAGGACCATCGGGATGCGGTAAGACTACAACCCTGCGCATGATAGCAGGATTGGAGGAGATTACCGGGGGGGAAATATATATCGGAGACAGGTTAGTCAATAGTGTTCCTCCAAAGGATAGGGACATAGCAATGGTTTTTCAGAATTATGCTCTTTATCCCCACATGAACGTCTATGATAACATGGCGTTCGGATTGAAATTGAGAAAAACTCCCAAGCTGGAAATTCAAAAAAGAGTAACGGATACAGCGAAGATTTTAAAAATCGAGGACCTGCTGAAGAGGAAGCCTAAACAGCTTTCAGGCGGGCAGAGACAAAGAGTTGCTCTGGGAAGAGCAATTGTAAGAGATCCTAAGGTTTTTTTAATGGATGAACCTCTTTCAAACCTTGATGCGAAGCTCAGGGTGCAGATGAGAACAGAGATCGAAAAACTTCATAAAAGACTTAAAGCTACGATAGTTTATGTCACTCACGATCAAACAGAAGCGATGACGATGGCAGAGAAGATAATTATTCTAAAAGATGGAATAATCCAGCAGACAGGCAAACCTCAGGAAGTATATGACTGTCCCGACAATATATTCGTAGCCGGGTTCATTGGAAGTCCCGCCATGAATTTCCTGGATGCTACAGTAACCAATCAGATGACTTTCAAGGGGAACATGTTTGAACTCGATACTTCCGATAGGGTCAAGAAAATAATCAAAGATAACAACCTTACCGGAAAAGAAATAGTAATAGGGATCAGACCCGAAGATCTGGAAGATAGCAGTTTTGTGCAGAACGTTTCAAGAAGCAATACCATTACTGCCAATATCGAGGTTACGGAACCTATGGGTGCTGAAATATATGTATATATCGATGTGGATGGTATTCTTGTTACAGCAAGGGTCAATCCCAGATCAAGCTACAAGAGCGGCGATAAGGGGACTTTACATGTGGATATAGATAAAATACATATGTTTGATAAGAAAACAGAAAAGGTTTACAGGTAAATAAAGTCGCCCGGTGACATTGATGCTGATTGTCGGTTTTAATGCCCGTGATGCATAATGGTTTAATAAAATTTTTTATACATAAAGTTTTATAAGTTTAATAAAGTTTTACAAGCTTAACATAGAAATCAAAATATGCTTTCTTCAAAAGCTTGACTACCCTGAAAGTTTTATTATAAAATGATTGCACGCGTGTTTATAGGGTCTATATGCATAAATACAAATAAAAGTGATTACAGGATGGTATGTATAGTAAAGATATAGCAAAATTAGCAGGAGTTTCCAGGAGTACAGTATCCAGGGTAGTTAATAATTACTCCAATGTAGAAGAAGAAACAAGAAAAAAAGTAAACAGTATCATTAAAAAATATGGTTATGTACCTCATGGACCGGCAAGGGCACTTGCCGGTAAATTCAGTAATATTATAGGCATTTTTATCGCTAATATTAAACTCGGCAATGAAAAATTCAGAGTATATCAGAATGTATATATCTCACCTTTCGAAGCGGCAATAATAGATTATGCGGATAAGTTAGGGTATAACGTTCTGGCTTTGATAATTAATAATGACAGTGATTTCAACAAGATAAAAAAACTTTTTGACAGCAAGATATTATCCGGCGGGATTTTTCTGGGAGCAAATAATAACTCCAGAGAAATCTTCGATCTTATAAAATCCGGATATAAAATAGCGATAATAGATCAGGAGAAAAACCAGAACAGAACGGTACACAATTATATTATTGTGAATTCGGATAATTTTGGCGGTGCATATAAAGCCACGAGACATTTAATAGACTATGGTCATACGGAAATAGCGCATATTTGCGGAGATATGAATAAGTACTCAGGCTTCAAACGATTTGAAGGATATTTAAAAGCAATGAGTGAAATAAAACTCAAAAATAAAAAAGATTATATAACATATGGGGATTTTACAGAAGAAGGCGGATTTAACTGTGCAAACCAGCTTTTAAGAAATAAAGTCAAAAACAGGATAACAGCTATTTTTTCGTCAAATGATACAATGGCTATCGGTGCCATGAAGGCCCTAAAAAAGATGAAAATAAGAATTCCCGAGGATATTTCAATCGTTGGTTACGATGATATCAGGATTGCAAGTTATGTTTCTCCGACTCTGACAACTGTCAGAAGCTCTATTATGGAAATGGCATCTGTTGCCACAAAAAATCTAATAAATTCTATAGAAAATAAAATCAATGCTCTGGAATATTTCATTATTCCAGCAGAGCTGGTCATAAGAGAATCAACAACAAAAAAATAATATCGATTTATTTATAGAACTAAACTTTAGATTCTTTATTACTCAACTGAAAAAACTTTAAAACAGAGAATCAAGAATGAATAAATTTGGTTATTTCGATAATGCAAATAAAGAATATGTTATCCTGAGACCTGATACCCCTCTGCCATGGTTAAACTATTTGGGATGTGAAAATTATTTTGGCATTATTTCCAATACGGCAGGAGGTTATAGTTTCTACAGGGATGCAAGGCTCCGCCGCCTGACCCGCTACAGGTATAATAATGTTCCCGTGGATACCGGTGGGCGTTATCTTTATATCAAAGATGATGATGTAATATGGAATCCCGGTTGGAAGCCGGTCTGCACATCACTTGATAAGTATTCCTGCCGCCATGGTCTCGGTTATACTGTAATAAATGGGCAAAAAAACGGTGTAGAGGTTGAAGTAAAATTTTTCGTACCTATCGGTGAGGATATGGAAATATGGGACGTAAAAGTGGTAAACCATACGGACAAGAAAAAAGAATTAATCCTCTTTTCGTTCATAGAGTTTTGTTTATGGGATGCCTTGGATGATATGACCAACTTTCAGAGAAATTTCAATACAGGTGAAGTAGAAGTAGAAAATAATATAATTTTTCATAAAACTGAATACAGGGAACGGAGAAATCATTACGCTTATTTTAGATGCAGTAAGGATATAAGCGGCTTTGATACAAGCAGGGATGCTTTTATCGGTATGAATAACGGATTTGGAAATCCCGGAGCGGTGCATGATGGGAAGTGTACAAATTCAATTGCACATGGATGGGCCCCGATAGGTGCCCACCAACTCGATATTACCCTTGAACCGGACCAGAGTAACCGATTCAATTTTATCCTTGGATACATGGAAAACAAAACCAGTGAGAAGTTTTCGGCTCCTGATACAATAAATAAAAAATCACTGTGGGGAAAAATTGAAAATTATAAAAGATCCGGAGCGATAGACGAAGCTTTTAAACGACTGGCTATATACTGGTCAGAATTACTCGGCAGATACAGTGTAAATATAGATAATAAACATGTTGAGAATATGGTCAATATCTGGAACCAATATCAATGTATGGTAACTTTTAATCTATCCCGTTCCGCATCTTTTTATGAATCAGGAATTGGACGCGGAATGGGATTCAGGGACTCTAATCAGGATGTACTTGGTTTCGTACATATGATTCCGGAATGTTCAAAGCAAAGAATCCTGGAACTTGCCGGTGTCCAGCTTTCAGATGGAAGCTGTTATCATCAGTATCAGCCGCTTACGAAGGAAGGTAACAAAGGTGTCGGTGGAGGATTTAACGACGACCCATTATGGATGATAGTCTCTGTATGTGCATATATTAAAGAAACAGCAGACTTCTCGATACTTGATGAAGCGGCCGGTTATTCCGATATTGCCGATAGAAAAGATACTCTTCTTGATCATCTTTTCCTCTCTATGGAATATACTCTTAAGAATCTGGGGCCTCACAATCTTCCACTTATAGGGCATGCTGACTGGAATGATTGTCTGAACCTGAATTGTTTTTCAGAAAATCCGGGTGAAAGTTTTCAGACTTATGGGGATAGGCCCGGTGGCGTGGCAGAATCAGTTATGATCGCGGGGTTATTTCTATATGCGTGTAAGGAACTAATCGAACTTTTAAAGAGGACGGATCATAGAGAGAGAATCGATAAAGTCAGAGAAAGTTATGAATTTGTAAAAAAAGCTGTAGAAACATATGGATGGGATGGAGAATGGTTCCTGAGAGCTTATGACTATTATGGATCCAGGATCGGATCGAAAGAATGTGAAGAGGGAAAAATATTTGTTGAATCCCAGGGATGGTGCATTATGGGTGGTGTAGGTTTGGAAGATGGCAGAGCCAGAAAAGCACTGGACAGTGTGGAGAAATATTTATCAACTCCGCAGGGAATAGTTCTTCATCAACCCGCATATTCGAAATATTACCTGAATCTGGGAGAAATTTCTTCCTATCCTCCTGGATACAAGGAAAATGCTGGAATATTCAGCCATAATAATACATGGATTTCCATAGCCGAGACTATTCTTGGAAATGGTAATAAAGCGTTTGATTATTATCTGCGCATATGTCCCAGCACGAAGGAAGATAATATAGAAACTTATCGCTGTGAACCATACTGCTATGCTCAAATGATTGCCGGCCGCGATGCTGCCACATACGGCGAGGCTAAAAATTCCTGGCTCACCGGTACGGCAGCCTGGAGTTTCGTAAACATTTCTCAGGCAATTCTTGGGATTAAGCCCTATTACGATGGGCTTATAATAGATCCCTGTATTCCCGAGGAATGGAAGGAGTATCACATAATACGCCGGTTCAGGGGAGTAAAATATAATATTACAATAAATAATCCGGACGGAATCAGCAGAGGGGTTAGATATTTGAAGGTAGATGATGAGTTGATAGAAGGAAATTTGGTTCCATTTAAAGAAGGGAAAAAAGAAGTAAAAGTCAGTGTAATTTTAGGTAAGAAGTAAGCTATAATTGGAAAAATTTAAATTGATATAAGGATTAAAATGGTAAAAAGATTTAACAGGGATTTTGTTTTTGGTACTGCGACATCATCTTATCAAGTTGAAGGGGCAGTCAACGAAGGGGGAAGAACCCCTTCTATCTGGGATATATTTTCCGCAACTCCCGGAAAAACGTATGAGGGCCATACAGGCGATATTGCATGTGATCATTATCACAGATATAAAGAAGATGTGAATTTAATGGAAAAGATAGGCACAGATGCATACAGATTTTCGATTTCATGGTCAAGGATTTTTCCTGAAAAAGGAAAATATAATCCGGAAGGTATGGAATTTTATAAAAATTTGATTATTGAATTAAAAAAGAGAAATATAAAACCGGTTGCTACTCTTTACCACTGGGATTTGCCATTATGGGCATATAATATGGGCGGATGGTTGAACAGGGATTCAGTGATATGGTTCGAAGAATATGCAGCAAAAGTATTTGAGGAGCTTAATGATTCCGTAAAATTATGGATAACCCATAATGAGCCTAT
>JAQUOE010000011.1:0-9875 GCA_028717265.1 Actinomycetota bacterium | reverse complement strand
AATGGCGCTGCATTTAACGATAGAATGACCAGAGAAGGAAAAATACATGATAATAAACGTATTGATTATCTCAAGAGACATTTATCGAAAGTAGCTGACCTGAACAGCAGGGGAGCGGATATAAGAGGGTATTTTTTATGGTCATTAATAGACAATTTTGAATGGGGACACGGCTATTCCAAAAGATTCGGAATTATTTACATAAATTACGAGACGCAGAAGAGGATATTAAAAGATAGTGCGATGTGGTATAGGGATTTAATAAGAACCAGAATCATAAAATAATATCCTTTTTTACCTCGAAAAATAAAAAAGTTTTTTAAAATGATAGCGCGGGATTTGATCATGACTGAAAAAGAAAAAATGTTATCGGGACAATTGTACCTTTCTACGGACGAAGAATTAACGAGGGAAAGAAATTATGCTAAAAGATTATGTTTTAAATTCAATAAGACAGATCCTACCAGGCATGACCGGAAAATGGCAATTCTCAAGAAATTATTCAGAACAGATAACAACTGTTATATCGAACCGCCATTCTACTGCGATTATGGATATAATATCATTGTCGGTAAAGGCTTCTATGCAAATCACGGGTGCGTCATACTTGATGTAAACACAGTTAAAATAGGAGATGATGCTCTTTTGGGACCAGGTGTGCAAATATGCACACCTTTACATCCTATCGATCATTGTGAAAGAAACAGCGGACTTGAATACGGTCTTCCCATCGAGATTGGAAATAATGTATGGATAGGTGCAGGCGCAGTAATTCTTCCCGATTTAAAAATAGGAAATAATTCTATTATAGGTGCGGGCAGTATCGTAACCGGAGATATTCCTTCAAACGTGTTGGCCGTAGGGAATCCCTGTAAAGTCATAAAAGAGATAACATAATACCCATACACATGCTAAATTCCAAAAATGGAAATAACAACGGATAAATCCTAACTAAATATTTTGCTGCATCGGCAAATTGCGTTAATCCGAAAATTTCCAATTATTTTTTAAAAATAATAGTTAAACAATCAAGAATACTTGACTAACGAGAGTAAGTATGTTATTTTAGGAAAGCGTGTTCGAAAACGTGTTCCTTTTATTAAATAAATATCAAAAAGGCTGCAATGAATAGCAAAGAAATAGCTAAAATGGCCCGGGTATCCAGAAGTACCGTATCAAAGGTAGTCAATGATTATGCCAATATATCTGATAAAACAAGAGAAAAAGTAATCGAAATAATAAAAAAATATGGGTACGTACCCCAGGCCTCAGCCAGAAACCTTGCCGGTAAGTCAAATAAGATGATAGGAGTTTTTATTACGGATGTAAATCATGACAGTAAAGAGCTGAGAGTTATTGAAAGTGATTACTTTTCTCCTTTCGCTACGGCAGCGATGGATTATGCCGATAAATTCGAATATAACATATTAACGCTGGTCATTGACAAGAATAGAAAATTTGATAAAGCAAGGAAACTCTTTTATAACAAAACGATTTCCGGAGGGATATTCATAGGAGCAGAGAATAACGTGCAGGAAATTTTTGAACTTATAAGATCCGGATATAAATTGGTAATAATAGATCAGGAAAGATATAAAGACAGAGTAGTGGGTAAGCATATCATAGTTAATTCTAAAAATTTAGAAGGCGCATATAAAGCCACAAAACACCTGATAGAATACGGGCATCGCGAGATCGCCCATATTTGCGGGGATATGAATAAATTTTCAGGTTTTAAACGACTTGAAGGTTATAAGAAAGCAATAGTTGAAGCTGGTCTTCCCATCAGGACAGAATATATCACAGAAGGGGATTTTACCGAAGATAGTGGATATGAAAGTGCAAAAAAACTCCTTAAAAATAATAATAAAATAACAGGGATCTTTGCATCAAGCGACAATATGGCTATCGGTGCCATGAGATTTATAAAAGAAATCGGACTTAGAATCCCCGATGATATTTCTATCGTAGGTTATGATGATATAAAGATTGCAAGTTATATTTCACCTTCTCTCACAACAATCAGGGTTTCAATTCTGGATATGGCATCAATTGCCGTAAAAAGTCTGATTAATTTCATTGAAAAAGATATTAAATCTTCTAGATATAATACTGTTTCTACAGAACTGGTAATAAGGCAATCCAGTAAAAGGATTAAAGAATAGTTTGTTTGAAAGGTAATTAAATTCACTCAAGTATTTTTTTAATTGATTAAACGGAACTGTATTTTAGATGGAATAACTGTAATTTCTATTTTTATAAAAAGTATATTTTTTAATAAATTTAAAAGAGTCACTATCCAGATAAAGTATATAAATTAA
Organism: Actinomycetota bacterium; assembly: GCA_028717265.1. GTDB lineage: Bacteria > Actinomycetota > Humimicrobiia > Humimicrobiales > Humimicrobiaceae > Hydromicrobium. Next base: position 7,554 of record JAQUOE010000011.1, on the reverse strand, counting down.
GAATGATCGGGAAGGGAGGTGATTTATTGCAAATTAAAAAATGAGATTTGTCTGGAAATGATTAACCCACCAGGTTCAAATCCTAAACAAATCTCAAAGAAATTTTAGCAAAGTTCGCAAAAAATCAAAAGGAGGATACAAAGATGAAGAAAGTACTCGTATGGCTCTTGGCCATATCAATGATTGCAGTATTTTCTTTAGCAGGTTGTAAAGAAGAAGCTGCGGAAGAAGAAACAGCAGTAGAGGAAGAAGAGGTAGCCGAGGAAGAAACAACAGAAGAAGAGGTCGAAGAAGTTGATCCTGCGAGTTTCGAGGGCACTGTAGAATTCTGGTGTTTCGCGACTGAGTTTGAGAATTTTATACCCAAATTCAATGAGATTTATCCAAATATTACAATAAATTGGACAAATATTCCCAATGAGGAAATTGCTTCTAAATTGGAAACAGCTCTGGGAGCAGGAACAGGTGCCCCTGATGTATTCGTTGGAGAAATAGCTTATGTCAAGAAATGGGTAGATTCAGGCGTTTGGGAAAATCTATCTGCTGCTCCATACAATGCGGAAGAACTAGTTGGGGATACGACTCCATATGTTGTGGACGCAGGAAGAGATGCCGATGGTAATATAAGAGGTCTGAGCTATCAGGCAACTCCGGGTGGCGTATTTTACAGAAGGAGCATGGCTCAGGAATATTTTGGAACAGATGATCCGGATGAAATCGCAGCATTGATGTCTACCCTGGACGGGTATATAGACATGGGAAGGACAATCAACGAAGAAAGCGGTGGAGAAAACTTCTTATTACCTGGCTGGCAGGATCTGCAGTGGTTCCCATTTAACGCCCGTACCAATCCATGGGTGTTGGATGGTCAATTGATGATTGATCAGCCTATACTGGATTACTTCGATCAGGCAAAAACAATCAGGGACGAAGGTCTTGACAACAAACTGGCTCAATGGTCAGCTGAGTGGTTTGCAGGCATGAATGGTAATATATTCTCATATATTTTACCGACCTGGGGCCTGTTCTATGTTCTTGATCCTACTGTAAATCCAGCTGAACCGGAAGAGGGAGTGGAATATACTTCCGGCGATTGGGCCGTGACCGGGGGCCCGGCTTCCTATTTCTGGGGAGGTACATGGCTCGGTATATATAAAGATAGTCCGGTAAAGGACATTGCCTGGGAATTTGTAAAATACATTACAACCAATAAAGATTTCCTGAAATGGGATGCTCTGACTTATGGAGATTATGTTTCGGATCTGGCAGTAGTAGAAGAAATCAAGGATGACTTTTCATGGGAATCTTTAGGAGGGCAGAATCACTATGCCTTCTTCTATCAGGAAGCACCAAAAATTGATTCATCAAAGATAACAAAGTATGACCAGGAGATTCAGAATATGGTATTGGCTGCAATTACGGCATACGTAGAAGGTAATCTTACAAAAGAAGAGGCTATAGAACAGTTTAAGACAGACGTACAGACTGCTTATCCTGAAGTCAGCGTAGATTAATGTTGCAATGTAACAAAAGAAGTTTTTTAACTTCTTAATTACAGGAGAGGGTATTCACTTAGAGATGATTACAAAATATTAGATGAAGTTATATTTTTCAAGTGAATACCCTCTGTTATTAATATAATTATTTTTATGAAATAAGAGTGAAATGGGAAAGATTAGATTAAGAAAAGATAATTATGGGTATTTGTTCATCTTACCCTTTTTCCTGATTTTCTTGGGACTTCAAATATATCCTGTCATATATACACTTTATCTCAGTTTCCAACAATATGATGGTATTTCAAGAGCTGAATTTATCGGTTGGGCTAATTATGCCAGGCTCGTTAAGGACCCTGTTTTCTTAAAAGCAATTATAAATACATGGAGAATATGGATATGCAATTTTATCCCGCAATTGATTTTTGGTCTGGGATTAGCAGTTATTCTCACACAGGTAAGGATAAAAGGAAGAAATTTTTTTAGAGCGGTATATTATTTGCCTAATTTAGTAACAGCAGCATCGATAGGAATATTATTCAGTGCTTTACTGGGACGGCAGTATGGTACGATTAACCAGATATTGTTAAAGCTGGGCATCATAAAAGAGCAAATTTATTTTTTGGGAAGTCCCGGATGGTCAAGCGCAACTGTTTCTACAATATTATGGTGGATGTGGTTTGGTCACAGCATGATTATTTTTATGGCGGGCATAAGAGCTATTCCGGATCAATTATATGAGGCAGCGCGTGTAGATGGAGCAGGCGGATGGCAGTCTTTTTGGAAAATAACACTGCCCTTGCTCAGACCCATTATGATTTATGTACTGATAACATCCTTAATCGGGGGTATGCAGAATTTTGATATACCATATGTTATCGGAGAAGGAGTGACTTTAGGAACAGGCGAGCCACAAAAAGCATTATTAACTATGGTAATGTATATGTACAATACAGCATTCAGATGGAGTAATCGAGGTTATGCTGCTGCTATTGCATATGGTTTATTTTTCATAATTATGGTGTTCTCTGTATTAATTTTTATCTTTATGCAGAGGAGAGATGCTGAAAGCAGAGGTATAAAGAGATGAAAAACAATATTTTTAAAGTAAAGAAATCCGAAAAATTATTTAAAAACTTCAGGATAAACATAGTTTTTCTTTTTATTTTTCTGATAATTCTGGCGGTAATTTGTTATATTCCTTTTTATATAATGATCATCAATGGAACACGTACTACCACACAGATAAACCTGGGGATAAGCTTATTGCCCGGTACCGGCACAGCAGAAAATTATATAAAAATGCAGCAATCCATGAACATATGGAGGGGCTTTCTAAACAGTATATTGATTGCTGTACCGTCCACTTTATTCGCAGGATATTTCGGTGCACTGACAGCGTATGCTTTTTCAAAATTTAAGTTCAGAGGAAATAGAATTTTATTCTGGTTGGTTTTGGCAACAATGATGATTCCCACTCAGTTAGGATTGGTGGGTTATTATCAACTGGCCGGTAAATTACATTTAATAGATACTCTCTGGGCTATAATATTACCGGCGATAGCAAATGCCGGTACTGTGTTTTTCCTAAAAATGTATATAGATGCGAATGTTAATGATACTTTACTGGAAGCTGCAAGAATTGATGGAAGCAGTGAATTTTATATATTTAACAGAATAGTATTCCCAATAATAACACCGGGTGTTGCCATGATGTCAATTTTAAATTTTGTAGCTTACTGGAACAACTATATAACACCACTGGCTTTGTTAAATACCAAAGATAAATTTCCTTTGCCGATTTTAATAGCTCTGGTTAAAGGTACATATAAGCAAAATATTGGTTCCCAGTATCTTGCCGTAGGAATTTCCATAATACCAATAATAATATCCTTTATGTTTTTCTCAAGATATATTATTAGCGGTGTAGCTGCCGGAGCCATTAAAGAATAGCAGTGGTTATGGGATATGAATCCGCTCCGGATAAAAGCTCAGTTGGTTAAAAAGTCAAAGTTATATCCAACAAATTCGAATGTAGTTTATCATATAAGAAAATCTTATTTAAAAGTTTTAAAACGGGAATTGTGTTTTTCATTTAAGATAACAAGGAGGAAAGCAGGTGCACACTGAGAAGGATCCCATTTACAATATAGATAAAGATGGGAAGTTCGTTATTGAGAATTATAATCATGCGACAACTTTTTCAAGTTTTTTACCGGCTGTCTCGGGTCTGTACGGAAAGCCTTTGTGGGCTTTTTATGTGAACAGGGGACAATGCATATCATCAATAGGTATCAACAACAAAGATTATTCGATAATGGAATTTGAACCGGCCAATAAAGCATACCGTGGAACCTCCCTTCATGGATTCAGAACATTTTTAAAAATAAAAGATGGCAGAAAAGTATTCCATTATGAGCCATTTCAAAATAATTATTATTTTAATGATACCTATAATATATCCCAGAAAATGTATATCAATTCATATGATCTCGGATTAGAAGAGATAAATACTACTCTTGGTATTAAAATTGAGGTAATGTTTTGTACCCTGCCCGGTGAAACACTGGCCAGTCTTATCAGAAGAATGGATATAACGAACATTTCGGGTAAGTCCCTTGAAATCGAGATTGTAGATGGTCTCCCCATAATAATTCCTTATTATCTGACAAATGATAATCTTAAAAACGAGAGTAATTTAAGACAGGCCTGGATGGGTGTAGAAAATTATAAAACCATACCTTTCTATAAGATTGAGGTTCTTCCCCATGATACTCCTGAAACACTTCCTGTAGAAGGAGGGAATTTTTATCTCAATTTCTTTTTTAACAAAGATGAAAAGATTGATTTTTTGAAAACGATTGTGGAGCCCCGGGTAATTTTTGGTTATGCAACAGATCTGATATATCCGGAGAAATTTTTTAACGAGGATTTCAGTATTCCTGAGGAACAGGTCAGCAGGGGGACTACTCCGTGTGGTTTCGGATATAAAAAAATTATTCTTGGAAGCGGCAAGTCCAATACAACATATACCATGGTGGGCAATAGTGATAATTATAAAAAACTTAAAATATTTGTAAATAAGATTTTATGTAAAAAATATGTTATAGAAAAAATTGATGAAAATAAAAAGCTGATAGAAGGTTTAAAGAGTCCAATTTTTTGCTCAAGCAACTCCAAAGAATTTAATCTGTACTGTGGACAGACATTCATGGATAATTTTTTAAGGGGTGGCTATCCTGTTGAATTAGGTAAAGGCAAGCATATTTTTTATGTTTATTCTAGAAAACATGGCGATCTTGAGAGAGAATACAATTTTTTTCAGGTAGATGCTACGAATTTTTCTCAGGGCAATTCAAATTTCAGGGATGTATGTCAGAACAGACGAAACGATATATTTTTCTTTCCGTTTACGGATGATACCAATATAAAGATCTTCTTTAATATTATCCAGCTGGATGGGTTCAATCCTCTTGTACTCAGGGGATCAATGTTCAAGGCTAAAAATAAAAGAATCATGGAAGGAATTATAAGTAAATATATTAAAAAAAATGAAAATAATAATTTAAAAGAATTTTTGACTGTGCCGTTTACTCCGGGGAGCCTGCTCGGTTTTATCGAATCCGAGGAAATTAATCTGGATAAAAATAAATATGAGGAATTTTTAAATGAGATCCTGGCTGCCAGTAATAAAGAGGATATAGCTGAGTTCCAGGAAGGTTATTGGGTTGATCATTGGACATATAACAATGATCTTCTGGAACAATACATCTCCGTATTTCCTGATAAGGCGATAAATTTGTTATTTAATAAAAATGATTTTACATTCTTTGATACTGCAGAATTCGTAGTTCCAAGAGAGAGGAAATATGTTCTGACCGGCAGGGGAGTAAGGCAGTTAAATTCGGTGATTAAAATACCTGAAAAAGAAGAAATGATAAAAAAGAGGACCTCTGCTGCCAGTGTGATGCGTATAAAATCCGGTAAGGGCGAGATCTATAAATGCACCCTGTTGTCCAAGATTATATGTCTTATTATAAATAAAGTGGCTTCACTTGATCCGGAAGGTGCCGGTATTGAGATGGAAGCCGATAAACCAGGTTGGTGCGATGCGTTAAACGGCCTTCCCGGAATACTCGGCTCTTCTATAAATGAAAGTGCAGAAGTAAAGAGACTGGCGCTTATTTTACTGGATGTTTTTGATTCATACAAAATTAATATGAATAATAGAATAAAAGTTCCGGAAGAAGTATTTCTGTTCTACGGGGAATTAGAAAGTTTGTTTAATAAGAATATCAGTAAATATGAGTACTGGGATATGAGCCATAAAGCAAAGGAGAATTTCCGCCAGAATACAATATTCGGCATTTCAGGAAAAGAAGAGAAGATCGGTATTGGAATGCTTATATCGTTTTTAAAGGCTATTGTAGGTAAAATTGATTGTGGTCTGAGAAAAGCTTATAACAGAAAGAGTGGAGTATATTACACCTATTTTATAAATGAGGTAGTAGATTATAAAATTCTTACAAATAAAAATGGTGATACTTTGAAAAATGAAGACGGATATCCGTATATAAAACCTTTGAAATTTAAACAAAGACCTATCCCGTATTTTTTAGAAGGGCCCGTTCATTTTCTGAGAGTGGAAAAGGATATTAAAAAGGCCAGGAAACTCTATTATTCCATAAAAAACACAGGCCTTTATGATAATAAGCTGGGAATGTATGTAGTTAACGATTATATAATGAATGAAACAAAAGAGATTGGAAGACAGAATATATTTCCCCGGGGGTGGCTTGAAAATGAAGCAGTTTTTTTACATATGGAATATAAATATTTACTCGAACTCCTAAAGTGTGGTCTATACGAGGAGTTTTTCCATGATTTTAAAAAGGTTCTGGTACCCTTCTTTGATCCTGCGGTTTATGGAAGAAGCATACTTGAGAATTCAACATTTATTGTAAGTACCGCACATGCGGATAAAAAGATTCATGGTAAGGGATATGTGTCAAGACTATCAGGATCTTCAGCCGAGTTTCTCAGTATGTGGCTTCTGATGACGGCAGGAAGAAGACCGTTTTACCTGGATGACCTTGGAAATTTATGCCTTGAATTTAAGCCTGTTCTTCCCGGCTGGCTTTTTACAAATAAACCTGTGAATGTTGAAATTTATAAGGAAACAGGAAAAGAAATGATGTCCTTAGCCCGCAATACTTTTGCATTTAATTTTCTTGGCAAAACACTTGTTACTTATCATAACAAAGGGAGAAAGGATACATTCGGCAAATCGCCGGTCTCCGTAAATCGGATCACATTGTATAAGTCAGGAAAAATTACCAATATCCGGAACAACGTAATAACCATACCTTATTCACAATACATACGTGACGGTGCCATAGATAGAATTGATATATTGTTGAAATAATTCTGTGGAATGAACAGAATTATTATGAACATGTCATTTTTAAATTTTTTTAGTATATAATATTAATGCGGCCGATTATTAAGAGGGATGAGTCAAATTATTACTAAAAAGATATGTTCTAAAATACATATCTTTTTAATTATTATCTTTATTATCGCCACGACTGGATGTGTCCCGGAGACAGTTTTTAAGGAGGATGAAAAAATGACGCAATTTTCCGGAGAGGAAGAAATTATTTCCGAAGGGATTCCTGAACCTGCAAAGGAGAAGTGGGTGCTTGTATGGAGTGATGAATTTAACGGAACCGGGATCAATCGGGATAACTGGAGCTTTGATATAGGAACAGGAAATAACGGCTGGGGAAATAATGAACTTCAATATTATACTGATAAGCCCGGGAATATAAGAATAGAAGATGGTGCCCTTGTGATAGAAGCCAGAAAAGAAGATTATAAAGATAGCAAATATACCTCTGCGAGGATAAAGACAGAACATAAAAAATTCTTGACCTATGGAAAGATAGAAGCAAGAATAAAACTTCCCCGGGGGAAAGGAATCTGGCCCGCTTTCTGGATGCTTGGAGAATCTTTTAATGCCACAAACTGGCCGGGCTGCGGAGAGATTGATATTATG
>JAQUOE010000010.1:29972-44555 GCA_028717265.1 Actinomycetota bacterium | reverse complement strand
CGTCAGCAGAAACTATTTATGCAAAAATAGATTGACCGGTTTTGAAAAAATGTTATTATGTATATGGAGCTATATACATATTACATATTTATTGAGAGGATAATAATGTCTTTAAAAAAAACAACACTTTTATTTGAAAAAGATGTGTATGAAAAGTTAAAAGAAAAAGCAAAGAGAGAAAACGTATCTATAGGAGGACTGGTGAGAGAAGCCGTTGCAACTTACTATGGCATAAAGAATAAAGAGGATAGGTTGAAAGCTCTAGATAAACTGAAATCTTTGGATCTTCCGGCAGGAGATTATGAGTCTATGGAAGAAGAAATAATAAAAGGAGCCTTAAGTGACAAGGAAAACTAAAGTATTCATAGATGCAAATATTCCAATGTATGCTGCAGGTCAGGAACATCCAAACAGGGAGTCTTCTATTGAAGTATTAAAATCAATTTCAGAGAATAAGATTATTGGTGTGACTTCAGCGGAGGTCATGCAGGAGATTTTGTACCGCTATTGGTCAATTAACCTCTTGAAAAAGGGCCTGGAAGTCTTTGATAGTTTCTCTCAGATCATAGATGATATTTTGCCTGTAAATTTTAACATAATAAGCGAGGCTAAAAATCTACTGGTAGAAATTAATCATCAGAATATATTTCCTCGAGATGCAATTCATGTTGCCACTATGGATCACTATGGGATTAGCTTTATTGCCACACATGATAAACACTTCAAAGTGTTTAAACATATAAAATATTTATCATTATGATGAAAACAAAGATTTATTTACTGGAAGAGGTAATTCATTTTTTATAGCAAAAAATTACAGCAACCGGTATATCTAACCTGCAGTCTTCATTAACATTTCCAGATGTTTAATTTCATCTTCCCTGCTTTTAACCTTACCGTCAAGTTTCATTTCAAAAAGCTTCGCCAGAACACTTCTGTATTTCTCGGACGGCCGGTAACCCATATCCTTGAGTGTCTCGCCGCTTACCGCCAAGTGTATCCCGGAAAGTTCGGTCAGATATTTTTTGATATTCTTATAATATATACTGCCCCAGCTGCAGGCAATGATCTGGAGTTCCGGAGGAACCTTTCTTGCCATATGATAAAGGACGGAGTTTCTTTCAACGATATTCTTAAGATTTTTCCTGACCTCGTTCCATCTGCCGAATGACTCGAGTATGATATTCATATCTTTGTTTTTGATCTTCATCTCGGAACATAATCTTTTGATCCCATCGGATTTGATGCCCTGCAGCAAAACAATAAAAAGCAGTCTCCATTTTTTAACTTCTTTTCCATCTTTCCGGTAAAAATCTTTTAATTTCTCATAATAATTTAAAATTTTTTTTACTCCTGTTATAAATTCTTCATCTACCTTTACCTTTATTCCTATTTTTTTCAGGGCACCCAGCTCGCCTAATCTCCTGATCGCTTCCGGAGGATTTTCTTCGTTCAAAATAAATATCAGTTCATCCCTTATTCTAACGCCGTTCAATCTCGATACTATATCCATGTTGATAGTGGCTCTTGCCAGCTCTTCTGTCTGTCTATCCATTTTAAATCCCAGTCTTTTCTCAAATCTTACCGCCCTGAAAATCCTTGTAGGATCTTCTATGAAACTCATTTTATGCAGGACCTTTATTTTCTTATTTCTTAAATCCTCCCGTCCTCCAAAAAAATCGAGTATTTCCCCGGAGTTTTTCTTATTTAAAGAAACGGCCATAGTGTTTATGGTAAAATCTCTCCTGGAAAGATCCTGCCTTATATTTCCCGATTCTACTGTAGGAAGGGCAGCCGGACTTTCATAATATTCTACTCTCGCTGTGGCAATGTCTATATGCTGACCATCGGGGAGTATAAGAACCGAAGTTCCAAATTTTTGATGAGCTTCAAGCCTGCAATCAAGTCTTGTGGATAGTTCCCTGCCGAATCTTATGCCGTCGCCCTCTACCACAATATCGATGTCAAAATTAGGTATTTTTAGCAGAGTATCCCTTACTATTCCCCCTACAAGATATGTATTATATTTTAAGACTCTGGCAATGCCGGAAATTACTTTTAATATTTTCCTGACTCTGGCAGGAAAAAAATCCCATAAATCTTCGTAACTGCGGCCATGTAAAAATCTCAATATATCTTTTCTTGTAACTATCCCTACGATTTTTCTCTTATCTGTAATCGGTATTCTTCCAATCCCGTTTTTTATCATCAGATTTTGTATCTCACCGATACTGGTATTGGGACCTGCTTTGACAATACCGCGGGATTTAAAACCTTTAACCGGAGCATGCGATAGGCCGTGCCCTATAGCCTTATCTATGTCCTTTCTGGTTATTATCCCTGCCAGATCGTTATTTTTATCAACAATCGGTATCCCCGAATGACCGTATTTTTTTAAGATCTCGTTAACACGGGATATATTCAGATTCTCTTTTACTACCTGTACAGGATAAGACATGACATCTTTAGCCAGTACCGGTTTCTTGATATTCTTCTTAAGGGATTTTACGATTTTGCTTTCTATTCCTTCGAAACTCATATCCGCAACAACCGCTGAAGCTGCCTGCGGATGGCCCCCGCCTCCGACAACTTTAAGGACCCCGGAAACGTCTACATCTTTATTATCGCTTCTTGCGACCAGGTAAATTTTCTCTTTCATTTTGGCCCAGCATATTACCACGCTTGCATCTTCGACCTGGGCTAACTTCCCTGTCAATACTGATAATCCTTCAATAAAATCCGGTGTTTCGACCTGTGAGATCAAAATCTCTATTCCATTGATCTTTATTTTTTTGCAGTTCATTATCAATTTCTCCAGAAGTCTATGCTGGTCCTCCGATAGGGAAAGATTTAAAAATTTCAATACGACAAACAGATTGGATTCTTTTTTCATGAGAAAAGAGACTGCTTCCAGATCCTCCGGAGTGGTGCCCGGATGAGTAAACGATCCGGTATCCTCATAAATGCCAAGAGTAAACAGAGTAGCTTCAAGGGGAGAAATAGAAATTTCTTTATTTTTTATTATATCCACCATTATGGTCGTAGTGGCTCCGGTCTCCCTGTAATAGTCATGAGTCGGTCTCAGATCCTGACGCGATCTTTGATGGTGATCATAGATTATGATTTCTATATTTTCATTATCCAGTGCTCTTCTTGCCGGACCGAGTCTCGAAGCATATCTTGTGTCGATAATGATCACCCTTGTCACTATCGAAAAATCAATTCCCCTGGAGTCGATAAGCGGCGGGAGCTCGTCCTCATACAATGTAATAAATTTTCTTACGTTTTGATTTATAGCTGCAGGTAATACAATTTGAGCCTGAGGATATATTTTCCTTGCTGCTATCATCCCAGCAAAAGAATCGAAGTCGGAACTTAAATGGGTTACTATTATTTCCATTGATTTCAGGGTGTATATACCCTCAGTTATTCTATGTATTTATCATAGCAGATTATTTCGGAAAGTGGTTTTCTCTCTCTGTTTCTGCCTTCCATAGCCGGATAACCCAGCGGGGTCAGGGCCACTACTCTTACACTCTCCGGAACATCAAGGAGGTCCTTTACGAGTTTTTCCCTGAACGCTCCGATCCAACAGGTACCAAGTCCTTTTTCTGCTGCAGCCAGCATTAAGTGTTCCAGAGCGATGCCGAGATCTATGGGATAACTATTCATATAGCCTCCCATTACGCCATAAGCGTCATCCTCTCTTGCACAGGCCACAATGAGCATCGGGGCTTCTGCCAAAAAAGTTTGATTATTGCATGCAATGGAAAGGTCCCTTATTTTTTTCTTATCTCTTACTACAATCAGTTTCCATGGCTGAAGATTCTTGGCCGATGGAGCTTTTCTGAAAGCTTGCAGAACATAATTCAATTTCTCTTCTTCGACTTCTTTGGATTTATAAGATCTTATGCTTCTTCTTGTTTCTACAAGATCCATAAAGCTGCTGAACTGCTTCACTGCTCATTACCCCCTTTTTCTTAATCAGAATCTAAAAAATATTTCAAGTGGCATTTGTGACTTAATACTAAATTTTAATATTTAAGTAGAGACTACTTTATATTAGCACTATGATTTTTTTAAGTAAAATTTTTTTTACCAAGAATCATGAACATATTTTTTTATATATCTCTGATAAATCTCTTCCACGCCTTTCATCTGGTCATCGGTAAGCGGAGGGAAATTCGAAGCCTTGATATTCTCCTCGATCTGAGACACTCTGCTTGCCCCGGGAATCACACAGCTTACATTATCATTCATAAGAATCCAGCGCAGGGCATATCGGGCAAGTTTTTCTTCGGGGAATATCTTCTTAAGCTCTTCCACTGCCTGAAGACCTGCTTCATAGGGAACTCCAGAAAATGTCTCTCCCTTATCAAAAGCCTGACCTTCGCGGTTAAAGTATCTGTGATCCTTCTTTGAAAATACTGTGTCCCGGTAAAATTTTCCGGTCAGCATGCCGCTTGCCAGAGGGACCCTCGCGATGATCCCGACATTTTTACTTTTTGCCCGGTCAAAGAATTTTTCGGCAGGTTTATGTCTGAACATATTATATATGATCTGGACAGTGGCCATATTGGGATATTCAATTGCTTTTAATGCTTCTTCCACTTTTTCTACACTGACCCCATAATTCAAAATCTTACCCTTTTTGACCAGTTCATCCATAATATCGAAGACCTCCGGTCTGTAATAGACTTCCGTAGTGGGACAGTGAAGCTGGATAAGATCTATTGCTTCAAGGTCCATATTCTTTAAACTATCGTCTATGAACTTTATTATATTTTCTTTGTTGTATCCTTCAGTTGTATGAGGATTCAGCCTTCTTCCGGCTTTTGTAGTTACATATATCCTCTCTCTTGCCGTTTTTAAAAATTTTCCTATGGCTTCTTCGCTCTGACCATCATTGTATACATCCGCAGTATCGATAAAATTTACTCCATGATCTACTGCCTCATTTAGAATTTCTCTTGCGGTATCAAAATTAAATTTTTCTCCCCATCTGCCGCCAAGCTGCCAGGTACCCAGTGAAATTTCAGAGACCCTGAAACCTGTTTTTCCCAGTACTCTATATTTCATAATTACCCTTCCTTGATCTTGACCTTTTAAATTATCTTAAATTCTTTAATAGATAGAAGTTCATTTTTATTTTAACAATAAATCAACCTATTGCAAATTTGAAGACCCGGCCTTATTTATATATGAAACCATAAGCTCCGCTGTAATACAGCCGGGAACTTTTCCGGTCAGTACAAAGCGGTCAATTTTTTTTACAGGTACGATACCGGCAATCGAACTGGTCTTGAACACTTCATCCGCATTTATCATATCCCTGTAATGGATATTTTTTTGTTTTACCTTTATTCTTTTTTTGGCACATAGCTCTATAACCATCTGTCTTGTTATCCCGGGCAGGATATTTTGAGTCAGCGGCGGCGTATAAACTGTATTTCTTTTTACATAAAAAATGTTGCTTGATGCTCCCTCCAGGACAAGATGATCCCCTGTCAGGAAAATAGCTTCCTGCGCTTTATTGTGATCGGCCTCATCCTTTGCAAAAATATTTTCAAAATAGTTCAGAAGTTTATGGGAATAAAGAGGATTTCCCGGAGAAGGTCTTCTGATGGAAGAAGAGATAATTTTTATCCCTTCGGTGTAATCTTTTTCCGGATATTCATCAAGCGCATCTGCGATTATTATAAGATTAGCCCTGAAGTTTCCCTTAAAATGAAGCTCTCCTTTGTGAATGCCCCTGGTTACGATTATTTTTATATAAGCATCTCTCACGTTAAGATTATTTTTGGCAATTGTTTTTTTTAAAGCTTCTTTTATATATTCCTTATCAAAAGCAGTATCATATTTTAAAATTTTCAGTGAATGGAACAGCCTGTCAAGATGAGAGTCCAGCATAAATACAGAACCCTTAAAACTTCTTAAAGTCTCGAAAAGCCCGTCGCCATATAGAAATCCCCTGTCCTTTACCGGTACTGCGGCTCTGCTTCCGGTAAAAAGTTTTCCATTGATAAAAATATGACTTGACATGACAAACTCCTTATACGGGAACCTTACAGTAACTTTTTTAAATTCTTTGCCCTGAAAAATTTCAAAGTTTCCTCCAGAGCAATTCCCTTCTCCAGGGTTTCCCTGTACTCTTCTTCCGGTACCGAATCTTCTACAATACCGCCGCCCACATTGTAATAGAACTTATTTCCTTTTATGATAAACGTTCTGATTACAATATTCAAATCCATGGTAGAATCGATTCCGATATACCCGATCGAACCGGTATAGACGCTCCTGGTGACCGGTTCCAGCTCATCTATTATCTCCATCGCCCTTATTTTAGGGGCACCTGTTATGGAACCACCGGGAAAAGCTGCCTTTATCATGTTGGTGACATCTACTCCTTTTTTTACTCTGCCGGTTACCGTGGATACGGAATGAAAAACTTTTGCAAATTTTTCAATCACAGCATGACCGGAAACTTTTACTGTTCCGTAGCAGCAGAATTTTCCTATATCATTTCTTTCCAGATCAACGATCATATTCAATTCCGCACTGTCCTTAATACTATTTTTTAGTTCCATCATTTTCTTATCATCGTCCGCACTATCTTTCCCTCTTGGCCTTGTTCCTTTTATTGGCCGGGTTTCTATAGTATCTTTTTGCAGAAATAAAAATCTCTCCGGAGAAGAACTGCCGATACTGAAATCCGGAAACCCCAGGAAAGCAGAGAAAGGAGCGGCATTTTTCTCTCTTAATATATAATATAGATCCATGGGATCCACCGGCAAATCCGCTTCGAATCTCTGGCTGAAATTCGCCTGATAAATGTCCCCGTTATGAATATATTCTTTGGCTTTAAGTACCTTTCTAATATAATTTCGCCTGGTAAGGTTTGAATGAAGCCTTATATCTGAAATATTTTTTATATAATATTTTTCTATTATATTCTTTTTTATATCCTCCGTTTCTTTCAGATCGTCAAGCATAATTTTAATTTCCGGATTAATTTTCTTCACCAGATCCATATTTCCGATAACGGGGGAAACATAATCATCTTTTTGAAAAACCATCCCTGATATATCTGCACTTTCATTCCTGTAATCTCCTCTCCTGATGTCCTTTCCCCTGCTGCCTTTCTCCTTGCCCTCAAACACAGGAAAATTTCTGATAAAGTACCATCTGCCGTCCGTATGGCCGTATGCAAGCAGCCGATCATAATAAGCAAGATAAAACAGGGGAAGATTGATATCATCCGCTGCGCGGCTGGGAAGTTCTTCGATATGGTTTTTCAGATCATATGAAAAATAACCTGCAAAACCACCCAGGAAAAGGGGAAGTTTCTTTTTGATCTTTTTAACTGCTTTTATGATCCTTCCGTTATCTATTAATACCACATCGATTTTTTTTATTTCACTCCCGAGAGGACCGTAAGTGTAATCTTTTATGTTTTGTTTTAGAAAAGACAACGGGTGCTGAAAAGAGTAATAAGTCACTCTGCCGGCGAAACTCGTAAATTCATTTTTATGGCCATAGCTTTTTAAAATGAGTTTTGGGTTCCAGGCGATATAAGAAAAAAGGGAATACTTATTTGGTATCAGGCTGCTGTCAAGAAAACACAGATGACTTTTGTCCTTTAACGCATAAGCGGCATCCTGGGGTAAAATCTTCAAATCAATGGCTGAGATTGTGGACAGGATTTTCATAAATATATGAAATTTTTAAGTATTTCTAATCCGACCGGGGTCAGGAATGATTCCGGGTGAAACTGTATTCCTTCAAGCTTGTGATTTTTATGTCTTACTCCCATTACGGTCCCTTCTTCGGTGCGGGCGGTGACCTCCAGACAGTCGGGGATGGTGTCTTTTTTCAAAATCAAAGAATGATATCTTGCAGCTTCGAATGGATTTTTAATACCTTCAAATATGCTTTCCCCATCATGATAGATCAGAGATGTCTTCCCATGAACGACTGTTCCCGAATTGATCACTTCCGCACCGAATACTTCTCCAATGCACTGATGCCCCAGACAGACACCGAGTATGGGTATTTTTTTATAAAAATATTTGATCATATCTTTCGATATGCCTGCGTCAGCGGGTCTTCCGGGGCCGGGAGATATGACTATTCTCGAAGGTGCCATTTTTTCAATCTCATCCAGCGTTATTTTATCATTTCTGCTGACCTTTATATTTTCACCTAAAATGCCGAGGCACTGAACAAGATTAAAAGTGAAGGAATCATAATTATCTATCATTAGCAGGTCTATTTTTTTGGTTCTGATATTTATATTCATAACCTCCGGGCTTCCTCCTGGATCCATCATTTTTATTAATAAATTTAATCGTTTGGTGACTTCGGATAAAACAGATTATATTAAAAGCCGGATAAAATAACAAAAAATTTTTTATATTTAGACTCCGGTCCCCGATTGATAAATTAACATTTTAAAGGTAAAATTCTTGCTTATGATAACGATAGAGAATCTTACCAAAAAATTCGGAGACAATACTGCAGTCGAAGATATTTCCTTTGATATAAACGAAAGTGAGATATTCGGATTCCTGGGTCCAAATGGAGCCGGAAAGACCACAACCATAAGAATTTTATCAACACTTATTTCCCCGACATCGGGAAAAATAACCATAGATAACAGGGACAGCCTCAGTAATGGAGAATATGTAAGATCGATAACCGGCCTGCTAACCGAGTCCCCGGGAATGTATGAGAAGATCTCCGCTTATGATAATCTTGAATATTATTCGAGCTTCTATAATATACCCGTGAGCACCAGGAAAAATAATATTGAAAAGTATCTCAAGATGTTTGATTTATGGGATAGAAAAGATGACCTCGCCGGCACCTATTCCAAAGGAATGAAGCAGAAACTCGCTCTGTCCCGGGCACTTATACATGAGCCAAAGATATTACTGCTGGATGAACCGACTGCCGGTCTCGATCCGGAAAGTGCCCATATGGTAAGAATCTTCATCGAAAGTTTAAAAAAAGAAAGGACAACCGTTTTTCTCTGTACCCATAATCTGGAAGAAGCTTCCAATCTATCAGACAGGGTATGCATCATAAAGAAAAGAATCATAAGGATTGCCACTCTCTCCGAATTGCAAAATAATGATAAAAATAAAAGAGCTGAAATCGTATTTACCGATGATGCAGATAGATATATAAGACTGCTGGAAGGAACTTTCGGTGTAAAAGTCATTCATACCGAAAAAAACATAGCAATACTGGTAATTGAAAAACCGGAAATCTCAAATCCTCTGATCATTAAAAAACTTATCGACAGCGGGGCCGGCATTCTTTATTTTAACGAGGTGAAAGCGACTCTGGAGGAAATATATCTGGATTTAATAAAAGACGAAAATACGAAATGAAAAAAGCAGGAATTATCTTTAAAAAAGAAATAAAAGAAGTCATAAGGAACAAAAACATATGGCTGCCTATTCTTATAATCACTGCCATATTTTCGATAGCTATTCCTCTTTTTATTATTCTCGGAAGCAGTTCATTGTTGAGTGATGAGGATACTATGAATTTCATTAATAAAATGTTCGGGCACGTTGATGATCCGATCAGAGTGCTAATAGGATTTGCCCTGAATCAATTACTCATTTTCCTGCTGATACTTCCGGCAATGGTCCCAAGCCTTATTGCTCCTTCTTCGGTAATCATGGAAAAGGAGAATAATACCCTTGAACCTCTTCTGGCAACACCCGTCAAAACATCCGAATTGCTTCTGGGGAAATCTCTTACGGCCTGGGTCCCTGCTTTTTTTATATCTACTATTAGTTTTATTATACTTACCATAGTAGTGGACATAGCAGCTTTCATCAAGCTTGATTACGCTCCTCTTCCCAATATCGAATGGATAATAGTTGCGTTTTTATTAAGCCCTATATTGTCCTTTATACTGACAATGGCCAGTATAATCGTTTCTTCAAGGTCCACTGATATAAGATCCGCTCAGGGAATAGGTGCAGTAATAATATTTCCGATTTATCTTATTATCGGACTGCAACTTGCGGGACTCTTCCTTCTGAATATCACTTATCTTCTTATAGGATGTCTGGTACTTCTGGCAATATGTCCGCTGGTTCTAAAACTGGCAGTAAAGGTTTTTGACCGTGAAAATATCCTTACAAGGTGGAAGATGAAAGGTTAAGCAGTCGCAATCCCGGGTAAGTTTCTCAATAATATATTAATAATATTATCCATTGCATATTTATTCATTATAAATACCCTTTTATTTCTCCATCCAGCTCCGGAGTGGGTCCGCTGCGGGAAGCCACCCATGATCCCAGCCTGTTTGCAAATATACTCGTATTTTCAAGTGTCCCACCCTGAAGATACCTTATTACCATCGCAGCCGTAAAGGCATCGCCTGCGCCCACCGTGTCGGCAACAATAACTTTATAGCCCGGGTGATCATAATGTCTATCTTTATCCACAAGCAGGCTTCCATTTTCTCCTCTTGTCACACATATCAGACTTATGTCGTATATTCCAATAAGTTTTCTGCAGAAGCCGATATCATCACTATTATGCGGGAAACCTTTAAAATTTTTTAACACTTCAAGTTCATCTTGATTTAACTTCAGTATGGTAGCCAGTTCCAGCGATTGGGAAATTGTTTTAAGAGAGAAAAAATTTTGTCTCAAGTTTATATCAAATACTTTGATAACATTGTTTCCGGATAATTTTAAAAAATTCGTTATGGTCCTCCGGGATTTTAAGGACCTCTGAGCAAGTGTACCAAAACATATGACATCAGCTTCCCTGGAGAGTTTCTTCCAATTGTCACTGAATTCCAGGAAATCCCATGCTACTTTTTCACTTATTATATAATCAGGCTGACCACCTGCTTTAATTTTCACTACAACTGTCCCGGTAGGATATTTTGAGTCAACCTGTATGAACCTCTCATCAAGTCCGATATCTTTTAATGAATCCAGGATCTCTGTACCCGGAGGATCATTTCCAATCCTGCTGGCAGTGAGTCCGTTCTGCCCGAGATTTTTTATAAAATAAGCAAAATTTGCAGGAGCTCCGCCAAGTTTTCTTCCTCCAGGGAATATATCCCATAATATCTCACCTATACCTATTATCTTTAAAGACACTCTTATCCCTTATATTAAATTGAAATTCCATAATATTTCGCCGGGTTATATTATCTGGTTCTTCTTCTTATTTTTCTCAATTTGTAATTAAGATCATCCTTATGTGTATTTCGATAATTGTCATTTCTTCGGTTTCCCTCAAAACTTCTGATTTTCTGAGGTCTGGCTTCACTTACCAGAAGGGGCCTTTCTTTAAAAGTGCTCTGGTTATACTTCTCTATGGCTTTGGCTGCCTCTTCTTCGGTTCCCATTTCTACGAATCCAAAACCCTTTGACTTGCCATCCAGACTTCTGATCACTTTTGCATATACCACAGTTCCTTCACTGGAAAATAATTCTTCCAGTTCTTTGTCCAGGGTAGAGTATTCCAGATTGCCCACATATAATCTTTTATTCACTCCGACTTCCTTTCGTCTTGTTAAAAATTATGTTATATAAAAAACAGGAACATTAAAGATAATGTTAAAAATTCTGACTTTACTCTGGAAGGTTCGCTAAAAAATGCGGACTCTTACACTAATACATTATTTAACAACAAATCCTGCCGGTAATTTAAATCATGCTTGTAAAATCATCGATCCCTGTAGAACAATTATATATTATATTCTCTATTTTATACAATTTTAATCGGGATTGGCACAAAACCTGTTCCGAAACCCGGATTATACATAAATATATATATATTGACATAAGTTTAATAAAAAGCTTATAATTAAGCCTCTCTTTTGTTTAATGATGTTTTGATTAAGAGTTAGGATTTGTTACTGCACTTACCTCTCTAAAAGAAATATTATGAAGCTTGGAGAGACTATAATGTAAAGGAGGTAAGAATGCAAAGTAACAAACTATATGTTGGAAATTTAAGCTACTCTGTTACAGATAAGCAGCTTGAAGAGCTTTTCTCTCAACATGGACAAATCAAAGAAGTTACCATAATCGGGAGTAAAGGATTTGGATTTGTTGAAATGTCTGATGCAGCAGAGGCAGAAAAGGCAAAAGAGGCTCTAGATGGCACGACCTTTGAAGGCCGTACATTGAAAGTTGATGAAGCCCGTCCTCGAAGAGAGAGAACAGATAATAACTACAGAAGATATTAAATTAATTAAATATAATCAAGATTAATTTGATGATCTAAAAAAGACCCCGCTTGAAGTGGGGTCTTTTTATATCGAATAATGAATTCGTATCAAATCATACACAGGAATTTCATAATACCTTAAAAATGCTGTTGACATAATTATTAAACTAGGACTTATTAAATCTATCCGAGTCATGTTTTTTGCACTCATCGGCATATGGGCAATCCATGCAAATACTCTTCTTCTTTGACTGCCTGATGAAAAATATTATTAAATAACCCAACGCGACCAGGCCTATAACTATTATTAAAGGTATTTCCCACATTCATATCACCAATTTTCATATAAAAAATTTATTTGATAAAAATTCTTCCGATCTGAAAAACCAGAAAAGATACTACCCAGGCAAGCAGTAAAGTATATCCTATCTGAAACAGCATCTCTTTTGTCCCCGCTTCTTTCCTAAACATAACCATAGCGGCCATGCATGGAAAGTATAGCAGTGTAAATAACATGAAGTTATATCCAACCAGGGGGGTATAATGTTCATTAAGAGCTACCTTTAGAGAATCGGACTCCTCACCTGTACCCTGTATGCTGTAAAGCGTGCTCATAGTAGATACGATTACTTCCTTTGCGGCAACTCCCGAAATAGTAGCAACTACCATCTTCCAGTCAAAACCAAGCGGTTTGAACACAGGTTCCAGAAACCGGCCCATTCTTCCTGCCGCTGAATAAGCAAGCCTCTCGCCTGCCATTTCCGCCTCTACTGCAGTTATTTCTCTATGATGTTCCGGATCCGTTATTTCACCGGATTTATATGACTGTTCGATTTCTTCGATCTGTCCGGTATAGTCTTTAGAGTAATTGGATCCGATCATCGGAAAAGTAAAAAGTATCCACATCAGTATTGTTATAGCAAGTATTATGGTGCCAGCCTTCTTGACATACATCCAGGCTCTTTCCCAGGTATGGATCATTATTCCTTTAATCGTTGGTATCCGATAAGCCGGAAGTTCCATGACAAAAGGATCCGACTCACCTTTGAATCTGGTTGCCCGCAAAATTTTGGCCATTATTACAGCAATTATTATTCCTATAAAATAAATTGAAAATATAACATTTCCGGCTGCAGCAGGGAAAAATGCTCCCGCGAAAAGTATATATACGGGAAGACGTGCACCGCAGCTCATAAAGGTATTTATATGCATCGTAACCAACCGGTCTTTTTTATTTTCAAGAATCCTGGATCCCATATATGCCGGAACGGTACAACCGAATCCAATGACCAGAGGAATGAAAGATTTTCCATGAAGCCCTATCTTATGCATTACTCTGTCCATGACAAAAGCCGCTCTTGCCATATATCCGGAATCTTCAAGAATAGCTATTGCAAAAAAAAGCAATATTATATTGGGAGTGAAGGTAATTACTCCCCCTACTCCACTAATAATGCCATCAACCAGTAGTGACCTCAGAAGACCCTGTGGTACGACATTGGTGACAAGGATGCTTAATTTTTCAAAACCCAGTTCCAACCAGCCCGCAGGATACTTACCAAGGCTAAACACAAATTGAAACATAAGCCAGATTATGATAGCAAATATAGGTATTCCCAGTATCCGGTTAGTTAATATCCGGTCTATCTTCTCACTTCTATCCAGCCTTTCCGAACCGGTTTCCTTATATGCCTCCAGAAGAGCTCCTTTGATAAACCCGTATCTCGAATCGGCTATTATTACCTCTGGAGGATCTCTCAGAATACTGGTTATATGCTTTATCGAACTCATGACAGTTTCGTCAATTTTAGAGTATTTCGGACCAAACGCTTTTTTAATCGTATCTATTATCTCTCTATCCTGTTCCAGGAGTTTCACTGCAATCCATCTGACATCAAAATTAAAAATCAGAGCTTTCTGTTCTTTTAAAACCGATATGATCCTTGAAATTTCATTCTCTACTTCTCTACCATATTGTAATTCTACTTTTTTCTCTTTCTTCCTTTTTGCCACTCTGATCACTGATTCCAGCAGTTCTTTACTTCCCAATCCTTTTGACCCTACCATTTCTACAATAGATGCACCTAAAAGTTCTGAAAGCAGAACGATATCGATTTTTTTACCGCTTTTTTTTACGATATCTGTCATGTTGAATGCCAGAATCAGGGGTACTCCAAGTTCCATTAACTGAGTTGCAAGGTAAAGATTACGTTCCAGATTGGAGGAATCAACGACATCAATAACTACATCCGGCTTCTCGTTGATAATAAAATTTCTGGTGACGATCTCTTCAAGAGAGTATGCGGTAATGCTATAAATACCTGGAAGATCGACTATATTTATCCGGTATCCTTTATAATCAACCAT
>JAQUOE010000010.1:0-29872 GCA_028717265.1 Actinomycetota bacterium | reverse complement strand
GTTCTTTATTTATTCATTTTTTTGGAACTACCAGGATGTTTTCCGTATTTGGCATAATAATTGAAATCTTTTAACCACTGGGGATACCCATCCGGACAGGTATCTACAAACCTGCTGAACTTTATCATTTTATCCATAGCTTCTTTACTTATATAATGTTCAATATTGCAGGCATCCTTTTTTGAAACTCTGTCGCTTATTCCCAGGATTTCGTTTAGGAATTGATATACCTTTTCATGCTTATCATTTACTATTTTTGCCAGTTTATAACCTTTATCAGTCAGCTCCAGATATCCGTATTTTTCATGGATCACCAGTCCTTTTTCACTTAGTTTTCCTATTGCATCAACTACCGAAGGAGTTTTTACATTCAGAAACCCGGCAATTTCCTTTACCCTTATGACCTTATTTGTAAGACTCAAGACATATATAGCCTCAATATAGTCTTCCATACTCTGTGTTAACTTTTTCATATCTGCTCTAATTCCGTATTTAACTATAAATGTTAGGTTCAACTAACTATACTCATAAACAAAAGCTTTGTCAAATCTTAAAGAATTAGTTTATTTTATAGATATTAAGATCAGACCACTACCCTGTTCCTGCCTTCATCCTTTGCTTTATAGAGGGCATCGTCTGCATACTTTATCAGGTGATCCATTTTGGTGGCATCGAAAGGAAAATTTGATACTCCTACGCTTATGGTAATATTGTTCTGAGGTTCTACTTTTTCTTCCCCATCGAACTTGCCTTTATCCACAACCTCGCGCAATCTCTCTGCGAAAATCCTGGCACTTTCTTTATTGGTTTCACTGCAAATTATAGAAAATTCTTCTCCTCCGTAGCGGTATACTCTGTCAGTGGTTCGTTTATTTTCAATGAGGACCCCGCCCATTCTCCTCAGGACCATGTCTCCCATTTGATGACCGTGAAAGTCATTGTAATTTTTAAAATAATCAATATCTATCATCAAAAGAGATAAACTTTTAACATATCTTATGGCTTCATTCAGAGTATCTTTTAAATCTATATCAAATTTTCTTCTATTGAATACCCCTGTTAATTCGTCTATTACGGTCAATTTTTTTATTTTTTCGTAATTTAACGCTCTCTCTATGGCAATCGAGATCTCATGAGCAAGTATATTCAAAAAGTATTCATGTTTGCTGGAGAATGCATTTGTTTTCCTTGAATCAATATAAATGATCCCCCTGACTTCATCTTTCACTATGATAGGAATACATATCATGGAAGTTGTTTTTTCACCTTTGGGAATACTGTATTTAAAATATGAACTTTCGATATTACCGATGAAAAGTTTTTTCTTCGTAGATAATATATATTTTATAAGAGGCATATCCCGGCTGAACTCCACTTCTCTGATACTTTTTCCGAATCCGATCTCGCTCTGCAGGCTGACCCCTTTTTCGTCTATGAGGATTATGGCACAACCATTACAGTTGATAACCTTGAAGACTTTATCTACAATCAGATCGCAGACTTTCTCAAGTTCCAGCTCGGATCCGATAGAACTGGCAATTCCAAAGATAGCCTTTAGAATTTTTAAATCAATGCTCTCTTTGCTTTCCATCATTAATTTTAAAGAATCCCATAGATTCAGGATTTTTCTCTATCTGACAGGTATTTGCGTTTAGTATTATTATATATTAAAGAAAATAAAATCTATATAAATTATAACCAATATTTAATAAATGTATAATACGAGATGGAGAATTTTCTAACAAATTTATAATATGATATGGAGTATTTTTGAATAATTGATGATTAAGCGGATCTTTTTTTTATTTTCTCAACTACAGCGTCTGCAAACTCGCTGGTGCCAACAGCAGTGGGGTCATCTCGCCGGGATTTCAAATCATACGTTACAAATTTTCCTTCTCTTATGACCTCCGCAACAGCTGATTCCAGCAGATTGCCATATTTTTCTTCTCCGATGTGCCTTAACATCATGACAGCCGAAAGCATCATTGCAGTAGGATTTACCTTATTCAATCCTTTATACTTTGGAGCGCTCCCATGAGTGGGTTCAAATAATGCGATATCTTTCCCGATATTTCCGCCCGGAGCTACGCCCAGTCCCCCTGCCAATCCCGCAGCAAGGTCAGAAATTATATCTCCATATAAATTTGGCAGAACCAGGACATCATAAAGCTCGGGTTTCTGTACCAGCTGCATACACATATTGTCCACAATTCTATCTTCCGATTCTATATCACCATACTCCGATGCAACTTTCCTGAAGACTTCCAGAAACAAGCCATCCGAGTATTTCATTATATTTGCCTTGTGCACCCCTGTGACTTTTTTTCTATTGTTTTTACGGGCATATTCAAAAGCAAATCTGATTATATTTTCGGAACCAGTTATAGAGATCGGTTTAATACTTATCCCGCTATCACTTCTTATCAGAACATCTTTCTTTCTTTTTATAAAATCTATAAGTTCCCCCGTATCTCTACCGCCTTTCTCAAACTCTATTCCTGCATATAAATCTTCTGTATTCTCCCTTATTATGACAAGATCGATATTGCTGTATCTGCTTTTTACTCCCTCATAACTCTTACATGGTCTGACACAGGCATAAAGGTCAAATAATTTTCTTATAGCGACATTCACACTTCTGAATCCGGTCCCAACCGGTGTAGTAATGGGACCTTTAATTCCTATTTTATTTTTCTTTAGTGATTCAATAACCCTGTCAGGGAGAACCGTCCCTTCCTTCTCGTAAACTTCAGCACCGGCATTTACGATATCCCATTTGATATCCGTTCCTGTTGCTTCTATCGCCTTAACCGTTGCCTCGCTGATCTCCGGTCCGGTACCATCCCCCGGTATTAAAGTTATCGTGTGTTTCATAAATTGAATCCTTTATTCTTAGTAATATGATTGACAAGTCCGCCGTCGTTTAAAATTTTTATCATCACTTCCGGCAGAGGACTGAACTGCAATACTAAATTTTTAGTTTTATTATCTATTGTTCCTTTTTTTAGATCGATTTCCAGTATATCTCCTTCATCGATTTTATCGGTGTCGCAAATCAGGACAGGAAGTCCCACATTAATACTGTTCCTGAAAAATATACGGGCAAAGGATTTTGCCAGAACCGCTCCGACACCGGCCATTTTCATGATAAGCGGCGCATGTTCCCTGCTTGATCCCAGCCCGAAGTTTCTGCCCCCAACAACAAAATCCCCCGGTTTTACCTTTCCGGCAAATTCCGGATCAGCATCTTCCAGGACATGTTTTGCCAGCTCGGGCAAATTAGAACGAAGGTGAAATAATCTACCCGGAGCGATAAGATCTGTAGAGATATCATCACCAAATTTGAAACTTCTTCCTGTCAGAATCCCTGAGTTTTTCTTAGTCTCGGACATTATAATAAAACCTCCCTTGGATCAGCTATATAACCCCTGACTGCACTCCATGCCGCGGTAGCAGGGGAACAAAGATAAATGAATGAGTTGGGATTACCCATTCTTCCCTTGAAATTCCTGTTCTGTGTCGAAAGACATACCTCTCCATCACCAAGTATTCCCTGATGTATTCCCACGCAGGGACCGCATCCCGGAGACTCGACAATCGCTCCGCTGTCCATAAATGTTTCCAGTATCCCTGTTCTTAAAGCTTCAAGATATATATCTTTTGAAGCCGGAACCACTATTAACCTGGTCCCTCCGGCCACCTTTTTTCCCTTAAGTATATCCGCAGCTATCTTTAAATCACTTAGTCTTCCATTGGTGCAGGTCCCTATGAATACCTGATCGATCATGATTTTTTCCAGATTTCTTACCGGTAATGCATTATCCACGGTATGAGGCTGAGAAACCATTGGCTCTATCAACGAACAGTCGATATCTATTACTTCCTCATATTTTACTCCTTTATCCGCGGATAATTCTCTGAAGCAGTTTTCCCTTCCCTGGCTTTTAAGATATTCTTTTGTGATGCCGTCTGATGGAAATATACCCGTTTTTGCTCCGGCTTCTACCGCCATATTTGATATGGTAAATCTTTCATCCATACTTAATATGCTTCCAACTTCACCCCCGAACTCCAGAGCCATATAAGTTGCGCCATCTGAAGTGATTTTCCCGATCAGATAGATGATTAAATCTTTTGCAAATACTCCTTTATTGATTCTCCTCTTAAAATTTACTTTTATGGTTGACGGAACCATCATCCAGGTGCTGGCAAGTGCATAACCGACAGCAATATCCGTTGAGCCCATTCCTGTGGCGAATGCTCCCAGTGCTCCCGAGGTACATGTATGTGAATCTCCTCCCAGAACGATATCACCGGGACACGTATATGATTCCGCTAAAATCTGATGGCAGACTCCTTTCCCCGCATCACTTATTATCGCACCTGTTTGAGCTGCAAAATCTCTTAAAACAATATGCGAATTAGATAATTCTTTCCTGGGGCTGGGCGAGGCGTGATCGATAAAAAATATCGATTTTTCCGGATTTTTTATTCTGTCAAAACCCATTCTCCTGACATGGCTTACCGCCAGCGGTCCGGTCCCATCCTGAGACATGACCAGATCGACATTGACTATCGCAATATCACCGGCTTTAAGTTCTCTCCCGGTATGTTCACTTATTATTTTTTCGGAAATCGTTTTATCCAAAATTACCTCCGTCTTAACCTTCAATTTCCTGCTCTTTACCGCTTTTATTCTTCTTTGTGTATTCATTATAAATATACATAAGCTCTTTATCGAAAAGAGGCCTTTTGAGATCTATAGACATTACCCGGGCAAGGGCAAGTATTTCATTTGCCTGTTTGTCGGTAAGCTCTATATCGAATTCTTTGAATTTATGAAGAATAGTATGAGATCCCGAATGTTTCCCAACAACAAGCTGTCTTGTCAGACCTACTTCGCTGGGATTAAACACTTCGTAATTTTTCGGATTTTTGAGTACACCATCTGCATGAATTCCGGATTCATGAGCAAACACATTGGTTCCCACGATAGCTTTCCAAACAGGGACGGCTCTGGCTGACGATCTGGCCACATATTCGGCAATTTCCCTGAATTTTGAAGTTTCTATACCCAGCTCTATATTCTCAAGATATCTAAGGGCCATCACGATTTCTTCCATAGCCGCATTTCCGGTTCCTTCTCCAAGTCCGCCTACACTGACTACAAGGCTTGATGCTCCGCCTCTTATTGCCGCCAGTCCATTGGCAGTGGCCATTCCAAAATCATTGTGATTGTAGACCTCAAGAGGAAATTTTGTGGCGTTTAAAATAGCACTAATATACAAAAAAGTCCTGAAGGGATCAAATTTGCTTACAGTATCACAAATTCTGAATCTATATGCACCTTTTTTCTTTGCAATCGAAATAAGCTTTAATAGAAACCCAAGATCGGTTCGCGTAGCATCTTCGGCGCTTACAATAAAATTCAGGTTATTCTGTCTGGCAACTCTCATGGTCTCTTTCAACTTATTTATAACCCATGTTTTATTTTTTTTATACTTTTCCTTAAGATGAATATCGGATGTAGAAATATTTATAATGATATTTTCAACTCCGCACCAGACGGCATATTCAATATTTTCCGGTTCGGCTTCGCAATAGACAAATAGTTTTGATTTAAAACTGTCCTTTACTATTTCCTTGATTATTTCCCTTTCGGCAACACCCAGCGACGGAGTCCCTATCTCGATCTCAGGGATGCCTATCTCATCAAGCATCTTGGCTATTCTTATTTTTTCGTGTTTGGAAAAAACTACTCCGGCTGTCTGCTCACCATTCCTTAGAGTAGTATCGATGATATTTATATATCTTTTACTTTTTGCTATTGCCATCTCTTACCTTCCTTTTAGCCTCTTGGTTTTCCCCGGCCTTGCCCTTATAAGATTTATAAGTATCTATGATTTCACTATCAAAAAGAGCCCTCTTGATAGATATCGTTTTATCCCTTATTATTTCCGCTAATTCTTCCGCTTCTTTCCTGTTTATTTTAATACCCAGCAAACCCATCTTGTATGTTATAGTATTGACTCCAGAATATTTCCCCAGTATTACTTTTCTTTCAAGCCCGACATCATTTTCATTAAATAATTCATATGTCTCAGGATTGGATAGTATTCCCGAAGCTTTACTTTCGCTTTCATAGACAAACAAATTCCCTCCTACGATAGGTTTCCATGTAGGTAATATTCTGCCTGATGCCCTGGCCACATACCCGGACAGTGCCCTGAAAAGAGTTGTATCGAATCCAAGGTCCACTCCCTCGATATATTTAAGTGCCATTACCAGTTCTTCAAATGCTGCATTCCCTGCTCTTTCGCCAAGTCCGTTTACAGTAGTATTGACATAAATTGCTCCGGCTTTGATACCGGCTATCGCATTGGCAATGGCCATTCCGAAATCATTATGTGTATGCATTTCCATATCTATCCCTATTATATCAATGATATTCTTTACCCTCATGAATGTCTCAAAAGGATCCAGTATGCCCAGCGTGTCACAATACCGGAGTCTATCCGCACCGACATCTCTGGCTGTCCTCGCAAACTGGAGAAGAAACTCCATATCCGACCTGGAGGCATCTTCTGCATTTACTGATACATAAAGATTAAAACCCTTGGCATAATCCACGCTTGTTTTAATACTTTCCAGCACCCATTCCCTGCTTTTCCTGAGCTTATGCTCAATATGTATATCAGATGAAGATATTGAAATCGCTACAGCATCCACCCCACATTCGACTGAAGCATCTATGTCTGATTTTACTGCCCTGTTCCAGCCCAGTATACTGCAGCCAAGACCGAGCGATGTAATTTTCTTAATTGCTTCCTTTTCATCTCCGCCCATAGTCGGTATGCCCGCCTCTATCTGGTGAACTCCCGCCTTATCCAGCATTTTTGCTATGTATATTTTTTCATCATTGGCAAAAACTACTCCGGCGGTCTGTTCGCCATCCCTTAAGGTAGTATCATCGATTTTTATTTTTTTTGGATCGATTTCAGTACCTGCTTTTTGTGAAAATTCCGTAAGCAAATCTATTTCTCTCATAAGTATCACCTCTTAAAACCAATAAATATTGGTAAAAATTGTAAAAATAATAAAAAAACAATATATTTTTAAAAAATTTGATGTAATTATATCACTTTTTTAAAATTTGTTTAATTTATTTTAAAAAATTTCATTATTTCTTAAAATTACTAAATTTTTTTAATTTACTATTTTACCGGAAAAAATTTAAGAACACCCTTATAAAATAAAAATACCGCAGTCAGTTACGCAATTCGTCCAAATAAAATGCTTGATGTTGAAATCCATTTACAAAAATATTTTTTTACCTATAATAAGCTTTTTGAATACCGATATTTTATAATTTTTTAAATCAAGCGGAGATTTAGACTTATGAAAAATAATCAGATTACAAGAATATTATCGATCTTTTTAATACTGGCCTGCATTATCCTGCTTTCATCCTGCAATACAACGGAGCAAGTCCAAAACGAAACCGTGGAAGAAACTACAGAAGAAAATGAAGAATTAAAAGAAGAAACAGCCGAAGAAACTGAAACAGAAATTGAAGATGGATCTTTCTTAAAAGATAAAATTGCTTTTGTATCTTTCCGGGATGGAAATGGAGAAATTTATATTATGAATTTAGACGGATCTAAGCAAATCCGTATCACCAATAATACCGCAGTTGATCTTTACCCTGCATTTTCACCTGATGGTTCAGAAATCATTTTTTATTCCGATCGCGATGGTAATAATGAGATTTATGTTATTAACATAGATGGTTCAGATGAAAGAAGACTTACTGAAGATCCTGCTGACGACTTAAATCCGGTATTTTCACCCGATGGTTCCAGAGCTGCCTTTGAATCAAACCGGGACGGAAATTTTGATATATTCCTTATGAACGTAGATGGGACGGGAGTTACCAATCTGACCAATAATCCAGCAGTGGAAGGTGTACCTTCCTTTTCACCCGATGGATCTAAAATTGCCTTCACATCTGACCGTGATGGTAACAATGAGATTTATATAATGAACATAGATGGGTCGGATGTTACTAGGATTACGGATAATCCGGCAGATGATAGCCGCCCGGTCTTCTCTCCTGATGGGACCAAAATTGTATTTCATTCAAATCGTGATGAAAACTGGGAAATTTATCTGATGAATATAGATGGAACAGGAGAGGTCAACCTTACAAATAGTTTCAATACTGACACCTTTCCCGCATTCTCTCCGGATGGAACTAAAATCGCATTTCATTCATTTCGGGATGGGAACTGGGAGATTTATATAATGAATTCAGATGGGACAGGACAGGCTGTTCTTTCAAATAGTTTTAATACTGACAGTTATCCTGTTTTTCAATAATAAAATTTATTTAGATCGTAGCTGGAGGCCTTTATTTATGGATAAAAATAAAATTATAAATTTTCTTTTAATTCTTTTGGCAATAATTTTATCATTTAGTTTTTCTGCATGTAAGAGCACCGGAAATTTTGCGGGTGCTGATGAAAATCAGACAACTGAAGAATCCGGAGCAGAAGAAATTTTTGAAGATACCGCAGTTGAGAATAAGATTTTCTTTGCATCGAACCGCAGGGGAAACGTTGATATATATATAATGAATATTGATGGCACCGAACAATTCTCCCTGACAGATAATCCGGCAAATGACAGACGCTTTAATATCTCGCCTGATGGCGAAAAAATTGCCTTTGAATCAAACCGGGACGGAAATTTTGATATATTCCTTATGAACGTAGATGGGACGGGAGTTACCAATCTGACCAATAATCCAGCAGTGGAAGGTGTACCTTCCTTTTCACCCGATGGATCTAAAATTGCCTTCACATCTGACCGTGATGGTAACAATGAGATTTATATAATGAACATAGATGGGTCGGATGTTACTAGGATTACGGATAATCCGGCAGATGATAGCCGCCCGGTCTTCTCTCCTGATGGGACCAAAATTGTATTTCATTCAAATCGTGATGAAAACTGGGAAATTTATCTGATGAATATAGATGGAACAGGAGAGGTCAACCTTACAAATAGTTTCAATACTGACACCTTTCCCGCATTCTCTCCGGATGGAACTAAAATCGCATTTCATTCATTTCGGGATGGGAACTGGGAGATTTATATAATGAATTCAGATGGGACAGGACAGACAAGACTTTTAAATACTTTTACAGATGAACAGCGTCCTGCCTTTTCACCCGATGGATCAAAAATTGCTTTTACTTCAAACCGCGATGGGAATGATGAAATATATATAATGAATACAGATGGTACGGAACAGACTCGAATCACATACAATCTGACAACAGATAGTAATCCTGTTTTTTTACCATAACAAATAAAAATATGATTCAAATATTAAAATTGCTTTGAATAAAAATAGGAAAATTTAATTTAGACTAATATATATTTAAAAATATCAGGAGGTTCGTACTTATGATTAAGAATAAAATTTTAATTATCTTATTTCCTTTTATAATAGCCATTTTTATAATCAGTCTTTCCTCCTGCGGTCCATCTATTGGAAGCCATGAAAAGGAAACAGACACCGCTGGCGCTATAAATGAAACAGAAGTCTCAGAAGAAGATACGGAAGAGACTGTAGAAGCAGATGCACGGGAAAACTCAGAAGAAGTTATAGCTGAAGCTAAAAATGGATCTTCTTTAAAAAATAAAATCGCCTTTACATCCGACCGTGACGGTAACAGTGAGATTTATATTATGAATACAGACGGATCCGGGCAAATAAATATTACGAATAACCCTGCAGCTGATTCCAATCCTGACATTTCACCGGACGGAACTAAAATCGTTTTTTCAACGGATCGTGATGAATTTTTTAATTATGAAATATATATTATGGATTTTAATGGTGAAAATCCAGTAAGATTAACGGATAGCATGGGATTGGACATGCAACCCCGTTTTTCACCTGATGGAACCAAAATAGTCTTTGTATCAGAGCGTGACGGAAACCAGGAAATATACATAATGAATACGGACGGATCAGAAGTTACCAGACTAACAGATGAATTTGAATTTGATTCAAATCCTGTTTTCTCTCCTGATGGAACAGGGATTGCTTTTGAATCTTACCGGGATGGAAATAGTGAAATCTATAAAATGAATATAGATGGATCAGAAGTTACCAGACTTACGGATAACCCGGGAAATGATTCAAATCCCGTATTTTCGCCGGATGAGATCCAAATTTTATTTCAGACCGATAGGGATGGAAATAGTGAGATTTATACAATGAATATAGATGGATCAACTCAGACCAATCTTACAAATAGTACTACAGGAGAAGGTGCACCGGCCATCTCCAGGGATGGAACAAAAATAGCCTTCCTCTCCGCCAATGATGGCAATTTTGAAGTCTACATTATGAACGTGGACGGTTCCGGACAGTTTAATCTTACTAATAATGCCGGAGAGGATAATGAACCTTCGTTTTCTCCATATGAAAGACCTTCCGATTACGGAGAGATAGATAAAGCCAGCCCTGAGGATAAAATTCTTTTTGCGTCGGATCGTGATGGAGATTATGAAATTTATATAATGAATGCGGATGGCACCGGCCAGATAAGGCTCACAAGAAGTGATGATAGCGATACATTCCCTGTATTTTCCCCCGATGACTCTAAAATCGTTTTTACATCATTCCGTGATGGTAATGTTGAAATATATATGATGAATAAAGATGGCTCGGGACAGACCCGAATAACAAATAACTCCACTACAGATAAGTTTCCTTCCTTCTCTCCCGACGGTTCTAAAATCGTTTTTGTATCGGACCGTGACGGCAATGATGAAATATATATGATGAATTCTGACGGTTCGGAGCAAATCCGTATTACTGAAAATTCTGCGGTAGCTGAATATCCCGCATTTTCTCCCGACGGTTCTAAAATCGTTTTTATATCGAACCATGACGGCAATAGAGAGATTTATACAATGAATCCGGATGGCTCAGGGCAGACCCGTCTTATTGATAAACCCGGCAATAGGGTAACTCCTGCATTTTCTCCTGATAGTTCCAAAATTATTTTTGCATCGGACCATGAGGATGATATAGATATTTATATTATGAATAGTGATGGTTCAGAAATAACAAAACTCACAGAAACATTCGGTGAAGACTGGTTTCCTTCTTTTTCGCGGGACGGATCAAAAATTATATTTGAATCAGATCGTTCCGGAAATAGAGATATATTTATAATGAATTTAGACGGTTCAGGAATAGTAAGACTTACAAACAACACAGCAACCGACTGGTTCCCATCCTGCTACAAATAATAAAAAAATGGTGCAGGATTTTTATATCTGCATCAGGTTCTTGCCGTTCCGGAGAACCAGTGTTTGGTCTTATTTACTATTTTTACAAGAATAAGCATCATGGGCATCTCAACCAGCACACCTGCCACAGTTGCAGGAGTAGCGCCCGAACGCAGGCCAAAAAGAGAAATGGTCTCGGCCGCCGCGAGCTCAAGGAAATCACTTACACCGATCATAGTGGCCGAAACGGCTATGCAATATTGAAGTTTCCGGGCCTTTGCCGACAAGTAAGCAATTATAAAAATAAGAAAGGTCTGTATAACCGGGGGTACGTTTATAAGTATGATATGGACAGGGTCATTGAGTATGATATTAACCTGGAAGAAAAATATTATTGCAATGCACAAAATCACTTATATCGATAGGAACTCTTCAAAAACTCCAGCCCTTTTGACTCAGCCGATTTTTTTCTCTTTTATTGCATTACCGGTATTTCTCATAACAATTCCTTTCACATAATAAAGTTTTTCGGAGTGTTGATTATTTTAAATTCGATGGTGTTCTTCCATAATAGTATATGAATCTTGTTTATCTTATGATCCTTTCTATTTCTTCGACCGAAGGAATTCTGCCGGAGAATTTGACATCTCCGTCCACGGCCAGAGCCGGAGTTGCGATTATCCCGAAATCTATTATCCGGTTTATATCGGTTACTTTTTCGATAACTGCTTCAATATTTAAATTTTTAACCGCCTCCCTGGCGTTGGCCTCAACCTGTTTGCACTTGGGACAACCTGTCCCTAAGATTTGAATCTTCATAAAGTCAGTTCCCTCCATTTATGATTTTTTAACAAATAAGATCGATTTAAACTTTTAAGTAAAATAATGCCCAAAAACCATTCCGATAAAAGTGGCCATAATTATAACAAGAGCCACGTAAGTTACAGTTTTTTTTGCTCCCATAATTCTTCCGAGTACGATCATATTGGGAAGAGACAGCGCCGGACCCGCTAAAAGAAGTGTGAGTGCAGGACCTTTACCCATCCCCAGTTCCATAAATGCTTTGAGTATTGGTACTTCGGTCAATGTGGAAAAGTACATAAGTGCCCCGAAAATAGATGCGGTAAAGTTTGACCTTATGCTGTTACCTCCAACCCATGCCTCAACTATGCTCTGAGGTAGAAAATATTTAACAATTCCTGCAATAAAAACTCCTGCAAGAAGTATTGGAAATATCTGCCAGGCAAGTTTTCCGGTTTCTTTCATCCAGTCTTTGAGCTCGGCTTTTTTATAGCCGATTATTATAATCGTTATAAGAATGGCAAGAGCCGCTCCGGCATATATCCACATTCTGGCTGCTCCAAATATCAGTATGGCGAGAAGCGACAGAAAGAATATCACACTTATATACAGAGGTTTCCTGTGCAAACCCTGCTCGTATGCCTTAAATAGATCTTCATCACCTTCGAGTTTTGATCTTTCTTCATTCATCCAGGCAAGAGACATTATAAGGCCTATGACGATTGAAAAAACAATGGCTCCTACCGCTCTGGCTATCCCCAGGTCATAACCCAGAAGTCTTGCCGTGTAAATTATGGCAAGTATATTTATTGCCGGTCCTGAATAAAGAAATGCAATTGCGGGTCCAAGACCTGCTCCTCTCTTTCTTATACCTGCAAACAGAGGAAGAATGGTGCAGGAGCACACTGCCAGAATTGTCCCCGATACAGAAGCAACACCATAGGACAGCCATTTATTTGCTTTCGGACCGAAGTATTTAAGAATTGCTCCTTTTGAAACAAAGACTGCAATGGCGCCGGCAATAAAAAAAGCCGGCACAAGACAGGCAAGTACATGAGCCGAAAGATATTCAAGGAGCGCATACCCGCCACTTTTTAGTGATTCTATAAAAATTTCCATTTAATCCTTCATTTCCCTTAAGAATATTCAATATAGTTTTTTAAATATAGAATTGAAACACTTTATACTTCACATAATTTTTTACGGTCAACCTTATTCACTCTGTCCAGATCTTTTTTAACTTCAGCATCTATCTCCACAATTGAGAATATGCTGTCAATTATTTGTTTTATTTTATTATCAAGATTTGAATTCAGGCTATAATTGACCCATTTCCCGTCTTTAGTAAAGATAATCAGTCCGTTATTTTCTAAAACTTTTAGATGACTTGATATAGTGGGCTGGGAAAGCCCGATGATTTCTCTGATTTCACAAACACATAGATTTTTTCTCTCACCCAGCAGATAGAGTATCCTGACCCTGTTTTCATCTGCCAGTGCCTTCAAAACTCTTGTTATTTTTTTTAAAGTACTCATTCCAACCTCCATATATTAAAATAAATTATAATTACATATTTAAATATGTCAATATGTTTGTATGTGTATTATTTGTCTTGCGAAAAGAAATATCTGCCGAATTTAAAAAAAATTGCCTCTGTTTTTAAGAAAAACAGTAAGGACTGGCATATGAATCTGAAATGTCTTAAATTTGTTTGTAAGCAGATTTAACTGGGTACGGAATCCTGCTTTCCATTGTTAATTTTCCCCAGTTTCAGGAATAATAACATTATTGAAGCAGCAATAGAGATCAATGCTCCGGTCAGAAATGCAGCCCTGAAACTGTAGACTTTCCAGATAAATCCAAATATTACGGATGCAGGAAGAGTAGCAATACCCAGTGCAAGATTATAAAATCCATAAGCTGTGCCCAGATTCCCTCCGGGAACGATATCTGCTATCAGGGCTCTTTCGACTCCCTCTGTCAACCCGAAATATAACCCGTAGACAATAAATAAAATGTAAATAAGATAATGCTTATCAAAATATGCAAAACCCAGATAAGTAAGAAAATAAACAAACCAGCCTGATAGAATCATCGTTTTTCTTCCGATCTTATCAGACAAATGGCCCCCTAAAACACAAAAGACGGCTTTGGATATATGAAGAATCGCCCAGAGAAGCGGAATAGCTGCAATCTGATATCCCAGTTCTGATGCTCTCAGAAGCAGGAAGGCATCAGTTGAATTTCCAAGTGTAAATATCACAAGAATTATAAGATAAATATTGAATCTCTTACCCAGTTTCTTAAAATCAGAAAATTTTAAAATTCCTTTTTTACCCTCTTTGCTATTCCTGGCAGCATCATATTTTTTCGCTGATCTGGCTTCGTTCTTTTCAAAGTTATCCCTCCCATATGTACTTCGCACCCCAAAAATCATAAGTAATACTGCTATAACTCCCGGTACTGCTGATATTAAAAAAATGGTTTTTATTTCAAGAGTAAAAAAATAAAGGAGAAGACTGGCAGTTATGGATCCCAGTACTGCGCCGACATGGTCCATGCTCCTCTGAAATCCAAAAGCAAAACCCCTTCGGCTCACCGGTGAGAAATCGGCTATCATGGCATCCCTGGGAGACGTTCTTATGCCTTTCCCCACCCTATCCGAAAATCTTAAAAAAAGAAGCACTCCCCATGACTTTGCCAGCCCGATCAAAGGCCTCAATAAATTCGATAAAGCATAACCGCCGACTGCAAAAGGTTTTCTTTTTTTTATTTTATCGGAGAAGTATCCTGTGAATAATTTGAGGACGCTGTTAGTACTTTCGGCAATACCTTCCAATACACCCAGAAATGCCGGTCCCAATCCCAGGACAGATTTTACAAATGACGGTATCAGAGGATATATCATTTCAGAGGAAAAGTCGTTGAACAGACTGACTGCCCCCAGCATATAAACATTTTTTAAGCTATTGTTTTTTGAGGTATTATTTCTTTTTGAACTGAGCCGTTTAAATATTTTCTTTGATTTTTCCATTAAGGTAATCGCGCTAAAATAAAATTATATTTAAATTTTAAAGTCCTGAGTCAGTTTAACTATAATTGTTCGTGGTTAAAAACACGGTTCCAATTATATAGGTTCTAAAATCGGTTTCAAAATCGATTTTAGAACCTATTA
This sequence comes from Actinomycetota bacterium, assembly GCA_028717265.1. Taxonomy (GTDB): domain Bacteria; phylum Actinomycetota; class Humimicrobiia; order Humimicrobiales; family Humimicrobiaceae; genus Hydromicrobium. The sequence goes on along the minus strand of JAQUOE010000010.1, from coordinate 14,580 downwards.
ATTTCATGCTGATAGATATGAAACTTATCTATTCCTTCTTGCGAAACTCAAAGATCAGAAGTATCAAACTCACTACAAAAATTACTCCCAGCAATGCAGCGGCAATATAAATATTACTGCCTATAGAACTTATAACTGTATCTAATATATCGGACCATTCGAAAAGGTCTATAAACTTATTCACAACGGCAGTGATAGAAACCAGGAGTATGATAAGTAATATTATTATCATTACTACTCGATTAAATTTATTCATATTTCACCTCCCTCCTGTTATTCTGCTTGAGTTATCAGGAATTCTGAAATCTTTTGGGAATTGCAATTATTTTTAATTGAATATAAATATATACTATTGATTTAAAATTTTAAACACAATTAAAGATATTAAAAGCATTCAATCTCAGCAAACAGAATCAATAATAATTGGTTACCGAACAAATCGTGATACCCCAGATTATCCAGAATATGGTCTGAATGGTACTTAATACTATGGCCGCTATTGCAAATCCTTTGCCGGTTAGATTTGAGTCCGGTTTCGATATCCTGGAATTTGCTACTATACCCATAATAAGAGAAATAATATTGAAGTTAAATAATGACATAATAAAAGCCGCGACCGCAAGACCGCTTGTGGTTTTTTGTTCCTTCTGAATATAAACGGTACGCGCATATTCCTGCGGTTTAACCTGGCTGCTTTGTGAATCGATTTCGGTACTTTTCTTTTTTTCTTCCGGTACTTTTAATTTCCCCCCGCAGTAATCACAAAATTTCTTATCACCTGTAATTCTTGCCCCGCAGCTGGGGCACTCAAAAAATTTAATTTCATTCATTAATGCAATCTCCTTTTATATAAAAAAATTATAAATTAATAGAAACAAAAAATCAGGTTTCAGTAAAAAAACAATTATATGGAATTATCAATTATTTATATTGAAAAATGGTCTCACTTTATCTGATTTATCGCCGGTCAATTTAAAAGGATTACTGCCATCCGCATCCATTATAAAAATTTCACTTTCACCTTCCGATCCAGAAATATATGCTATTTCAGAACCATCAGGAGAAAGAGCGGGTCTATAATCATTCACGGAATTATCCGTAAGTTTACTTTTAAAATTACCATCTATATCCATCAAACAAATTTCCCAATCTCCGTCTTCGTCTGAACTATAAATTATATCCTTTCCATAAGGGACAAAAAGGGGATCTCTATCATTAGTATTGTTATCGGTTAATTTTATAACTTCTGAGCTATCCAGGTTTATAATATAAATGTCCCAATCGCCATCTGAATTGGAACTAAAAGCAATTTTTGAACCATCAGGTGAATAAACAGGATCATTTTCACTTTCTTTGCTGCTAAATAATTTATTAATCTCCTTTGTTTCAATATCATAGGAATATATACCGGTTTTTTCTTTCTTTGAAAATATATAGGATATCTTTTTGCCATCAGGAGAAAAAGAATACGGCCATTCACCATAACCGCTACTATTTTTTAATTTTATAGTATCACCGTTATTTATACTCATTAGATAAATCTCATATAAACCATCTATATCGGATGTATAGGCTAATTCCTCTCCATCCGGTGAAAAGCAAAAACCTATTTCATCAGCGGAACTATTGATGGAGAGACTTACGGGCTCAGTATTTATCGTATCTTTAAAATAAATATCATAATCACCGGTAACATTCGAAGAAAAGTAAAGTTTAAGTGATTTATCTGAAACTTTATCTTCTGCTATATAAGGAACTGCCGTGTTAAAATTTTTAATAATAAAAAATACTCCAACTGCTACCGCTGCCAGTAAAAGCAGTAAAATCGTTACTTTCCTGACAGTAGTGGCTCTGTGCTTTACTATTTTATTTTCCTTTACTGCATAATTTTGTAAATTCTCTTGATTGATTCCTCTCTGATCTACATCATCTCTTATCCTGGTTCCGCAATATTCGCAAACTATACTGTTTTCACTTAAAGATGCGCCACAGCCGGGGCAACGCAAACCCTCTTCTTCAGTCATAATTTAAATTGCTCCATATGTTTTATTTCTAATAATACGATCCATTTCAAATAATTATAACATTATACTTTTAAAGAGCTTTAACTGTAAAGACCGATAAAAAAATATAATATAGAAGAAGATTGCATGGCACAAAATATTATACAGACCATAGAATTCTATATTAAAAAAGATGATTTTATATTATAAAAAAATATATTAAAATATACCACATGAGTTAGTTGCTTTTATTTATATAAATTGCCTCTTATTTTTAATATGAAAAGGAGAATATGAAACCATGTCAGTAATTGATCGAATTAAATATGACGGTCCATCCCAATATCTTGCAGGAGAAGAAAGACAGTGGTTAGTTTACAGATTCCCGGGTGAAGATCTTGTACTGGGAGCACAACTCATAGTCAATGCTTCCCAGGAAGCTATATTTTATTATACCGGTCAGGTGCTTGATTCTTTTGGGCCCGGCAGGTATACATTAAAAAGAGGTAACCTTCCTCTGGTCCAGCATATCCTGAACATTCCATTTGGTTTTAGAACTCCATTCACATCTGAGGTTTATTTTGTAAATAAGATATCAAAACTGGACATGAAGTGGGGAACCTCTACACCTTTTCACGTACAGGACCCTAAATTCGGAATTCTAATTGCTTTAAGAGCTTTTGGTCAGTTTGGCATTAAAATTATAGATTCGAAAAAGTTTTTAGTTGAAATTATAGGTGTTTTGGGGAGTACCGATCTTGTTGATCACAGAGTCGTTTCAAGGTATTTTAAAGGTTTGCTTACAACAAGAATTAAGGATACTATTGCTAATTCGGTCATTAATAATAAATTGTCAATCTTTGATATAACAGCGTCCATTGATTCGATCTCTGAAACATGCAAGAAAAGAGTTGTAGAAGAATTCGATAAATTTGGCATTAAAGTTGTTAACTTCTTTATTGAATCAATAAATGTTCCTGATGAAGATATCATGCGATTAAGAGACATCCTTGAAAGAAAAGCCGAATTCACACAAATAGGCGACGATAGATACGTTACAATGCGGCAGCTTGATGTTCTTGAAAAGCTTGCAGCCAATCCGGGCGAGGGAGGCTCGGGTATGGGCATAGGTGCAGGACTCGGTGCCGGAGTTGTAACAGGTAAAGTATTAGGAGAAATGTTTAGAGGTACAAAATCCGAAGCTTCTGCTAAAAATAAGAATGTTTGTCCAAATTGCGGCTATGAAAATTCACCGGAAGTAGTATTCTGCGGTAAATGCGGCAATAAAATAGCAAAAGATAAAATAATCTGCCCGAATTGTTCCAAAGAAAATTTTCCAGGGGCTTTATTCTGTGCTTTTTGCGGAAAATCAATACAGAGTAATTTAAAAATGATTACATGTCCCAAATGCGGTAAAGAAAATTCAGGCGGTGTTATCTTTTGTCAATTCTGCGGAAATTCCCTGAATAAAAAGAAAACAAAACCGAAAACAAACAAGAAACCAAAATCTTAAATTTATTGAGATAATTTAAAAGTTTATATCCCAATTAAAATTTTAGGATTACCGCTTTACAAATATCAAATATTAAAGAATAATTTCAAAAAGATTTATTATTTCTTTATATTACTATATCTTTTTTCCAAAAAAAATATATAATTCTTAAGTAAGGATTATACTATATTATTTTTATAAATTTTTCTAATATCTTATAAGATTTGATGAAGCAAATATTTAAAGATTCCGTTCAAAAGAAAATAATCAATAAAAATATAAAAGATGTTCGGGATAAAAACTACAAAGGATAAAAACAACCACAATATTATTGCTTCAGGAACCAACATAGAAGGAACAATTTATTCACCCTCCTCCATAAAAATAGACGGTTCGGTAACAGGAGAAATCATATCCAGAAAAGAATTAACAATTGGAAAAGAAGGTAAAATCAGAGCAAGTATCAAAACTAAGAAAATGATAATCGAAGGCAGTGTCGTCGGTAACATAATTTCAATAGGTGAAGTTAAAATTACTTCTTCCGGCAAAATGGCAGGTAATATAATTCAAAAAAATACATCCCTCATCATCGATGATGAGGGATCATTTAAGGGCAATAGCATTTTAATCAACGACAGAAAAATATTCAAAATAAAAGACACAGAAAAAATTTCCAATATTAAAATAGTACCAGAAAAAATACTGCGATATTAAAAGCATCAACTTATCAAAATAAATACCGAATACCACTCAGGGCTCAGACATCAATTTTTAGAAAATACTTAATGTCCTTATTCTATATAAGATTACAGTTTCATATCATCTATATCGCCCATCTGAAATTCTTTTACCTTTACTTCTTCCGACTCCCTGGGTTCTTCTTTCGATTTCTTAAATCCCAGAGTTTTAGAAGCTGTTTTCTCTTCTAATTCTTTTTCTTTGGATTTCTTCTTCTCTTTCCCTTCATCTCCGGTGATTCTGGTGACTTTGCCGCTGAATACTCCGCCTTCGCTTATAATAAGTGAATCTGTTTTTATATTACCGTCCACAACTCCCGTATCTGTAATCTCAACCTTACCGGTACCTTTCAAATTTCCTTCGAACTTCCCTATTATCTTAGCATCGATAGTTGTGACATCTGCACTTACAATTCCTTCTCTCTGAATAATCATCTGGCCATCGACTACTAACTCCCCAACAACTTCACATCCTATTTCTATTGATTGTGAAACATCCAATTTTCCTTCTATTTTTGCTTTGTTCCCTACGATAGTCAGCAATGTCCTGGATTCTCCACTGCTGGAATCCCGGTCATCTGGATCTCTACCTGAAAATACCATATTTTCCTCCTAATTTATAGTTAATAAGTTTTTTATATAATTATATTAGTTTAAACTGCTTAAAGCTTCATTAATCTGTGAAAATAATTTCATTATATCATTTGATGCCTCCGTACCGGGAAACGCAATAAAAACAGGCTCTTTTTTCGATGATATGGATTCCTGATAATGCATGAGGTATCTAATCTTCTGCTTGAATATTCTTAAATTGTGACCGTATGTTTCCTGAAGTATATCAATTACCATTTCCGGAATTTTCTTCCTTTTTTCGAATGCATTTATTACGACTCCGGCAACTTTTATTACAATATTATATTTTCTTTCCAGATTTTTTATTATCTTTATAAGGTAGTTAATATCAAGAAATGAAAATAATTCAGGTTTTATGACAACAATTACTGTTTTCGCATAGATTATTGATGTAGTCGAAAGAAGAGAAAAATTAGGTTGTGAATCTATAACTATATAATCATAGTCATTTTCATCAAGGCTATCCTCAAGTATATCCTTTATTATATTATTTCGGTAAGAAGCTTTATAAATTTTATTTTCTGTCAAAGATTTATTCAAAAGAAAATCGGTCAGATATTCCTCAATAAGTGAAATGTTATTTGAGGCAGGAAGAAGGTCAATATTATCCTTAATTTTTACGACATAATCCTTAAAATTTATCACTTTTCCCTTCAAATAATCCACTATAAGGTTATCAAGATTGTTTTTGCCGTTATTTGTTTCTTTATTTAAGGCCTGGACCAAATTAATTTGTGGATCGAAATCCATGAAAAGAACTTTCTTTTTCTTTTTCTCTGCTAAATACCATCCGTAGTTATAACATATCGTAGTTTTACCAGTTCCACCCTTAGTGTTAAAGAAAACAACTTTTTTCATTTATTACTCTTATCTTATAATCAAGGTTTTAAATTACTTCAATAACAACTATTTGTGCTTACTTGAAAGCTTTTTGAAAAGTAAATAGAGTTAGTTTATATTATAATGATATTTTATTCGAAATAAAAGATTTGCATAAAGATTTTTAACAAAAATATTTCTTTTGTATATAAAAAAGCTCTAAACAATTATGGTAAAGATATTTCTTTTGTTTTACGGAGTTCTGATACTTAACCTTTTAACACTCCGAGAGGTTTCAGTCTTATCGCCTTTTTAGAAATTCCGGCAAAATGAGCCACATCCACTACCCCCGTCACATCCTTATAAGCCTGAGGAGCTTCTTCCGCCAGTCCGGACATACTTCCGGCTATCACAACAATTCCCTTCTTTTCAAAAAGCTCTTTTTTGAGCTCCCTTCCCTGTATAACTCTCTTTGCCTGCGTCCTGCTCATGAGTCTTCCTGCTCCATGACAGGTAGAGCCAAAACTCTCACTCATCGCTTTTTCCGTCCCGAGAAGAATATAAGAATATCTGCCCATATCTCCGGGAACTATCACGGGCTGCCCGATACTCCGATACTTATCAGGAATATCCTTATGCCCGGGAGGATAAGCCCTTGTGGCACCTTTTCTATGCACACACACTTTATTTAGTTTGCCATTGATATTATGTTCCTCGATTTTGGCTATATTATGGGATATATCAAATATTGTATCCAGACCCAATTCCTCCGAAGACTTGCTAAAAAATCTCTCGAACTCGGTTCTTACCCGGTGAGCCAGACAATGCCTGTTCACCATAGCATAATTAATGGCGCAGATCATAGCCTGATAATATCTTTTCCCTTCCGGTGAAGATACGGGTGCACAGGCCAGCTGCCTGTCAGGTAATTTTATTCCATATTTTACTGCAGCCTGCTGCATCACCCTTATATAATCACTACATATCTGATGGCCGAGCCCCCGCGAACCGGAATGTATCATTATCGTCACCTGGCCCTTCTTAAGGCCAAAAGATTCCGCTGCTTCGGCATCATAAATTTCATCTACTGCCTGGATTTCTAAAAAATGATTCCCCGACCCGAGCGTCCCTATCTGGCCCATTCCTCTATCCAGCGCAAGATTGCTCACAAAATCAGCATTGGCGCCTTCCATACAGCCTTTTTCTTCTATGAAATCTTTATCCTTGTCCCATCCATAGCCATTTTTAACGGCCCAGCCAACACCTTCGGACAGTAATTGTATGAGCTGATTTTTGGATAACTTGACTCTGCCTTTGCTGCCTACGCCTCTGGGTATATTGAAAGACAGTACAGCCATTATATCTTCAATCCTGTCTTCTATATCCCTGACTTCCAATCCTGTGCGCATGGTCCTTACACCACAGGATATATCAAAACCAACACCTCCCGGTGAAATAACTCCCTTTTCCAGATCAAAAGCAGCTACTCCTCCAATAGGAAACCCATATCCATAATGTATATCAGGCATAGCATATGAGGCGTTTAGGATTCCGGGAAGAGTTGCGACGTTTATTATCTGTTCTATTGTATTTTCACCCACGGCATGATCCAATAACTTCTTATCGGCAAAAATTATACCCGGAACTTTCATACCGTACTTTTCATCTTTTTCTATTTCCCACTTATAATCACTTATTTTTTTGATTTTAAAATCGTTCATAGTAAGTCCCTCCTCTGTCAGATATCAAAAATAACCCTGCCTTTCCAATTATGACCCTCTGCATTTCTTATTATTTCAAGCCTGTGATAAGTAGGTGCTTTTATGGTTATCCTTATTTCGTGTTTTTCCGGATCTACTTTCTCCCCGAAAATTTGAGCGTTCAGTACCAGGTTATGATTCTCTCTGCCGATCGTATCAACCATAAACTCCGAAAATAAAGTATCATCAACTTCATAGCGATAGATCAATCTTTCCAGCCATAACACCAGTAAATCTTCTAAATTCGTATTCTTACCAACTATTCTAATACTTTTTTTCTCCACAGGTTTTACTGTCCCGAGATCGCACATAATAGAAAACATAGCCTTTCCTGCATTTTCAAACAGCGCTTCAGGATTGTCTCCGTAAAATTCTACTCCGATATCCGAAAGATGGTCTATTATTTTATAATTTTCTATGGCTCTTTTTGAGTTCATTATAACTTATGCTACTACCACGATCCATTTCATAAAAGCAAGGGTAAATTACAGATATTTTTTCTTTAAAAATCAATATCTTTCAATTTATATTCTATCAATAAATCAAAAAAATATATCTTCTTTTCAATACAGGATAAAATCTTGAAGCATCACTAAATTGTAAATTAAATCAATTGTAAATATGTCTTATTTTGTTTAAAATAAGACAATTGTCTTTTAAAAATACTTAAATCTATGTTGGAATACGGATTTAAGAAAAATATAGATCTTTCAAAGAACAACTGTTCAAATATAATATTCTAATTCCGCTCCGGTTAGTCCGGACCAATGAGAAATGAAAAACCATTTTTAAAGGAGTCTATATGGATATAAAAAAAAGTGCTCCCATATCCGTTATCAGCATACAGGGTCAAAATTGTACAGGCTGTGTTACATCCACGCTCTGTTCCGAATACCCTTCTATTGAGAATTTATTGCTCCGGGATATAATTCCGGGCCATAAACTTGAGTTTGCATTTCATCCGAATATCATGACTGCGAGCGGGAAGCTCGCAATGGAGATACTTGAAAACGCTGCAAAGAAAAAGGGTTATGTCTTGATTATCGATGGTGCCATCCCAACAGCCAGTAATGGCGTTTATTGCATTACCGGAGAAAAAGATGGCAGGAAATATACCATACTGGAAGAAACATTGAAGCTGTCACTGGATGCGATGATTGTAATCGCTCTGGGGACCTGCGCCTCATTTGGCGGAATAGCTGCCGGAAATCCTAATCCCACCGGAGCACAAAGTGTGGGCGACGTTTTTTCTGCAAACGACATTAAAACCCCGCTTATAAATATACCCGGATGCCCGCCTCATCCTGATTGGCTGTTCGGCACCATAGAAGAAATACTTACCGGCGGTCTTGAAAATGTGCAGCTTGATGATTTCAAAAGACCAAAAACATATTTTGGGAAATTGATCCATGAGAATTGTCCCAATAGAGCGTATTTTGATGAGGGTAAATTTGCAAAAAAACTGGGTGATGAGGGCTGCCTTTATGAACTGGGGTGCAAAGGTCCCATTACCTATGCAGATTGTCCCAAAAGATTATGGAATGGCAGAACCAATTGGGTCATCGGATGCGGGGCACCATGCAATAGCTGCACTTCACCCGAATATCCGGATTTCCTGGGAGATTTTTATGAAAGGATAATAGACCTGGAAGTCCCGGCAAATAAAAGGAAAGCTAAAATTCAGGAAAATAAGTTCTTAGGAAGGTGAAATTTTGAAAAAAATCGTAATACACCCGATAACGAGAATAGAGGGCCATCTTAAAGTGGAGGCAATAGTGGATAATGGTCAGGTAAAGGACGCAAATATCAGCGGAACCATGTTTAGAGGCATAGAGATCATGCTAAAAGGCCGGGACCCCAGAGATTCGGTCATGATTACTCAGAGAATATGCGGCGTATGTCCGGAACCGCATGCCATAGCCTCCGTGAGCGCAGTGGATGATTATGCAGGTCTTACCGATAAGATTCCCAAAAATGGGATCCTGATGAGAAACCTGATTCTGGGTACGAGGAGCATTGCCGATCATATCCTTCATTTTTACATTTTAAGCGGGCTTGATTATATAGATCCCGTAAAAGTTCTGGAATATGAAGGAGGAAACAGGAATCTAAACGCATTAAAATATTTTCTTCAACAGGGATACTCCAGGCCCTTTCTGCCCAGAGATGATATTGATTATAAGTTTGATGCAAAAACTACCAATACAATAGTCGGCCATTACATAAAGGCGCTGGATATTTACAGAAAATCCCAGCAGGCAGCTACTATTTTTGGCGGAAAATGGCCCCATGATGCCGCAATCGTAGCAGGCGGTGTAACTGAAAAACTGACCGCTGATAAAATAACAGAGTTTATATGGAGATTGGAAGAAATCCTGGATTTTGTAAAAAACTGCTACCTGCCCGATGCCATAGCAGTGGCCAAAACATACAGTGAATATCTGGAAATCGGCAGAGGCTGCGGAAACCTGCTGGCATATGATTCTTACAGAATTAAATCAAACGGAAATTATAACGACACTCTTCTTAAGGGAGGACTTGTTGATAATATAGATAAATACAGCGAAATCGATATAAACAAAATAACCGAAGATGTAACTCACAGCTGGTATGAAGATTCTGAGCCCCTGCATCCGGGCAGCGGAGAAACAGAACCCGCGCCTGAAAAAGAGGCAGGTTATTCCTGGATCAAATCACCCAGATATAATGGTAAGGTTTATGAGACTGGCCCCGTTGCAGATGTCCTTTCGACTTACTTCGGTAAACAAGACCCTTATATCATAAATGCAGTAAACAGCGCCTTATCTGAGATCGGAACTGATATCTCCGGCATGTATTCAGTAGCGGGAAGACATCTTGGAAGAGCACTTTCGACAGAAATCATGGCAGATCAGCTATTGAAATGGGCCCGGGAGTTAAAAGCCGGGGAAGCTACTGCAGTCGAATACATCCCTCCTTCCGAAGGAAAGGGAATTGGCCTCTGCTCGGCACCAAGAGGAGCTCTTGGACACTGGTTAAATGTAAAAGACGGAAGAATTTATAATTATCAGGTAATTACCCCGACTGCCTGGAATGCATCGCCAAAAGACAAAGATGGACAGCCTGGCCCATATGAACAGGCACTTATTGGTCTTGAAATAAAAGAAAGCAGCAGACCTATCGAGATCCTGAGGGTAATAAGAAGTTTTGATCCCTGTACCGCATGTGCGGTTCATATGGTAACACCAAAGAGAGATACAATAGCCAGATACAAAATTGTTTGAAGATTTTAATGCTTTTTAGGAGGTCTTATGGTATTAACCGAATTTAAACCTGTAGAAGAATTACTTATAAAACTGAAAGATGAGAAAAAAATATTCATACTCGGATGCGGCGGCTGTACGGAAGGCGCTAACACAGGTGGAAAAGCAGTTCTCGCAAGCACAAAAGAAAAGCTTGAGAATGAGGGAAAAATCGTTACCGGTGTTATGGAAATAGATTTTCTATGTCAGAAGGCGCTCATCCGTGCCAGAATAAAGCCAGTACTTGACGAAATTAAAAACGCAGAATCTATTCTTGTTTTTTCATGCGGAATTGGTGTTCAATCAACATCAGCGGTTCTTGTTAAAGTCTGCCATCCTGCCCTGAATACAATTACATTTGGCGGAATAACCGGGACCTGGCAGGGCACCGAAAGATGCGATACCTGCGGTGATTGCATACTTGATTACACAGGCGGAATATGCCCTTACACTGCATGTCCCAAAAAGCTTGAAAATGGAGCATGTGCCGGACAGAGCAACGGTAAATGCGAAACAGATCCTGAAAGAGATTGCGGGTGGGAACTAATATATAAAAGCTTAAAAAAAATGAACAAACTTGATATATTAAATAAATTCATACCTCCCAGAGATTATTCAAAAATATTACCGTCTCCTGCCCTGGGGAAAACCAGATTATGGGCACTGGATGAAGAGGAGATAATCTAACCATGAAAAATCAAACAGAAAAATCAAATTTCGAAAAAATTCTTGAAGAAGGAAAATTTGCCGTGACCTGTGAAATAGGACCTCCCAAAGGTGCCGAAATCGAAGAAATCAGAGCGGCAGCCGAAGAATTAAGAAATGTTGCCGACGGAATAAATGTAACCGATCTTCAAAGTTCGGTTATGAGACTGGGATCTCTTACCACATGCCATTTACTGAAAGATTGGGGCCTTGATCCCATATTCCAGGTCACCTGCAGGGACAGAAACAGGCTCGCCCTTCAATCCGACCTTCTCAGTGCCTGTGTAATGGGAATAAGAAACGTACTTGCTCTTACGGGTGACTATACCACAACCGGCGATCACCCACAGGCCGAACCTGTTTTCGACCTTGATTCGGTCCAGCTGCTGTGGGCAATAAAAAATCTTGAAGAGGGAAAGGATCTGGCAGGAAATGAACTGACCCAAAAACCTTCTTTCTTCAAGGGCGCCGTTGTCAATCCGGGTGCCGATACCGAAGCTGCCTTTGAGCTTCAGATAATAAAGATGAAGAAAAAGATAGATCAGGGCGCACAGTTCTTCCAGACCCAGGCTATATTTGATGCAGAGGTATTTAAAAAATTCCTTGAAAGGGTCCGTAAAGAAAATATCAATGTCCCTATCCTTGCCGGTATAATTCTTTTAAAATCCGAAAAAATGGCCAATTATATGAACAAATTTGTGCCCGGTGTATTTGTCCCTGAGCCACTTGTAAAAAAGATGGAAGGAACCCAGGACAAGGTTTCGATGTGTATCGAGATCGCATCGGGATTGATAGAAGAAGTCAGGCCGTATTGTGCCGGTGTTCATATCCAGGCGCTCGGCTGGGAAAAACACATACCTGCCATTGTTAAAAATTTTCGATAGTCCCGTGAAAAATCCCGAAAGAATCAAAACTATCATACTTGGAGTAGGAAATATTCTGCTTGGAGATGAAGGTATAGGTGTGCATATCGTCAAAAAACTGCAAGAAGAAGAAATTCCTGCAGGAGTGCTGGTAATAGACGGTTCGACAGCAGGTTTCAGATTATTTCCTCTCTTTGAAACTTACAGGAATTGTAAATTCATCATAATAGATGCCGTAGGAATATCGCGTGATGTATACAGCGAAAAACATTCTTCGTGCAGGGGAGATCTTTACGAGATACCTTTGAAAAATTTTTACGATATTGCAGGCTCCGGATATCCTGGTACAGATTTTATTTCCTTTCATCAAACCGCACTCATAGATGTATTGAAATTATTCTACCTTACTTATGGGATAAAAATAGACGGATTTTTTATCGGAATAAATATCAACGGGAAAAGCAGTAAAAATAACACTTTTACTTTCTCCACGAAATTATCAGAAGCAGTAGAGAAAAAAATCCCTGAGATAATCGGACTCGTTAAAAAAAATATCGCAATATTTGCCGGTTAATGCCTGTATAATCCCACCAACTGAGCTTTTGCAAGAATATTATTCTCTATTTCTCTTTCTACTTCTACCCCGCCTGCCGAAGTATCGATATCCAGTGTAGTATCCAATGCAAAAAGTTTGAAGAAATAACGGTGTGTTCCGGAAGGAGGGCAGGGACCGCCATATCCGGGTCTGCCGAAATCGGATCTTCCCTCCACCGCATTTTGCGGACAGCTGTTTTCTTTTATTTCTTTAATATGCGGATCTATATTCCAGACAGTCCAGTGAACGAAGGCCCCACTTGAAGCATCCGGATCGTCGACAATCAAGACAAGACTCTTTGCATTCTCCGGCACATCACTTATAAGGAGAGGAGGATTAACGTTTTCACCATCACAGGTATATTTTGATGGAATCAATTTGTTGTTTTTAAAAACCGGGCTTTGAATTTCCATTTTATTTCCTCCCTCTGGTTGAATACAAATCTTTTCGACACCTAAGTAATGTTATCATTTTTTATTATTAATTTATAGATTGCGAATTGCTTCATCTAAAAAGTATCACAAATGGTATCGTTGCGTCATCAATAAATATCTGTCCTTCAGAGGATTAATAATAGAATGTATAGATACATTGTAGTATATAATATAGAAATTTTATAAATTATCTTGAATAATAATATCATTTAGGTATATTAGTATTTATATATATTTATATATATATTAAAAGTAAATATATTGTAATTGTAAATCAATATTTATTGTTTTAATTCAGGCTCAAACTTTCCTAAAAATAAATTATATACTCAAAGTTATTTAAGAAGCAGGTATTTTATTAATTTTATCTATATTGAGGGAGATGAAAATCATGACAGTAAAGATCAAGATTCGTCTGGCAGCCGTAATACTTCTTGCGCTTTTACTGATCGGTACATTGGGAACCGGTGTGGCTGCAGCTGTGACAGAATATGTGGGCGGCGGCGTATGGTATTGGAATTATATTACGCATATATGGTGTTGTTCTGAGTACTTCCATAGTACTTTGTATCATTCTGCTACGTCTATATGCGGAAGTGGTTATCAAAAAGTGTATAAGTATGGAGGTGAAAATGCGGTGACACAGGCAAGTGGCTGGGGCACCACCTATGTATATTGGAATACCTATTAATTGCTAAATCTTGAAGAATACTGCACTTATCTAAAGTGCCGTATTCCTGCCTTTGATAAAAAGAAGACAGGTATTGTATAATATCCATCAAGAAAGAGGTACTACAGTTACAAACAAATTATACATAGTATACATAGTCTCAGAAAGGTAAATATGAGAAAGTTAATGATATTGTGTTTTGTTATCTTCTTTTCTATTCTTTCAATGTTATCCCTTATGAATTATTCATCAGGTGTATTTGAAAAGATAGAAATGGATAAGAAGAGAATCACCATTGACAAACCGGAAAATATTACAAATGAAGTTTTTCTTTCTGAGGTTGATAAAGCACTTGAGTCCATAAATTCTGATATTATGTACTGTTATGTTGACATATCCGGGGAAAAGCCGTCATATAATTATTATAAAACCAATCATTCCACTGATTTTATCAGTATAAGCAGTCCTCATAAAAGTATAATACTTGATAGGTCCGAGTGCATTTCAACAACTACTAATGAGGGCTATACTTCGTACCGGCTTGACTTTCCGTCCATATATCAGGATATAACTTTCTATAACTGGTAT